>JBKJZO010000062.1:0-29897 GCA_046715235.1 Mycobacteriales bacterium | reverse complement strand
GCAGGAAGACCCGTGGCGCCAGTTCGCCCGCACCCACCAGATCGGGCAGGTCGTGGCCGGCAAGGTCACCAAGCTCGTGCCGTTCGGCGCGTTCGTGCGCGTCGGCGAGGGCATCGAGGGTCTCGTGCACATCTCGGAGCTGTCCGAGCGGCACGTCGAGATCCCCGAGCAGGTTGTCAACGTCGGCGACGAGATCAGCGTCAAGGTCATCGACATCGACCTCGAGCGCCGGCGCATCTCGCTGTCGCTGAAGCAGGCGAGCGAGGGCACCATCGGCGAAGCGGTCGCCTTCGATCCCGCCCAGTGGGGCATGGACGCGCAGTACGACTCGTCCGGCAACTACCTCTACCCCGAGGGCTTCGACGCGGAGACGCAGTCGTGGCTGCCCGGCTACGAGGATCAGCAGGCCGCCTGGGAGACGCAGTACGCTGAGGCGCACGCCCGATTCGACGCTGCTCAGGCGCAGGCCGCGGCAGAGGCCGAGGAGGCCGCAGTTGCTGCCGCCGCCGCGGGCCCAGCCCCCGACGATGCCGCGTCCGCCGCGAGCTACTCCTCGTCGTCCACCGACGATGCCGGCACCCTCGCCAGTGACGAGGCTCTCGCCGCTCTGCGCGACAAGCTCCATGCGGCCGGACAATCCGACGAAGCGCCCGTCGAAAAGGCAGCCGACAGCTAGCAGGGGCCCATGCTGCGTGTCGGGCTGACCGGCGGGATCGGATCGGGCAAGAGCGAGGTCGCGCGACTGCTGCGCGAGCGCGGCGCTGTCGTCATCGATTCCGATGAGCTCGCGCGCGAGGTCGTACAACCTGGCACCGAAGGGTTTGACGAGGTCGCAGGCGAGTTCGGGCCCGACATCGTCGATGCCGGTGGCCAGATCGACCGAGCCCGGCTGGCATCGATCGTGTTCGCAGACGCAGGTGCTCGCGCACGGCTCAACGCCATCGTGCACCCGCGGGTCCGGAACGCCGCCGAGACCGCGATCCGAGATGTCCCCCCCGACGCGGTCGTCGTACAGGATGTGCCGTTGCTCGTGGAGGCCGGCCTGGTCGACCAGTTCGACGTCGTCGTCGTAGTGGCGACCTCGCCGGAGGCTCAGCTGGAGCGCCTGGTTGGCGTTCGTGGCATGTCCGAGGACGACGCCCGCGCCCGGATCGCCGCGCAGGCGCCACTTGCGGACAAAGTGGCCGTTGCCGACTTCGTCGTCGTCAACGAGGGCACGCTCGACGAGTTGCGCGAGCGGGTCGACTCGCTCTGGGCCGAGCTACTCCGGTTGGCCTAACGCGTTCGACCGGCCGCACTAGCGTCGTCCCCGCGCCAGGGCGGAGGTTGTCGGACCCGCTCCTTAGACTGGCGGGTGTGAGACCAGTCAACGACATCGCCCGCAGCCACGCGGCGTTCCAGGTCGTCAGTGACTTCGAGCCGGCGGGCGACCAGCCCGAGGCAATCGACGAGCTTGAGCGGCGCATCCGCGCGGGCGAGAGCAACGTCGTCCTGCTCGGTGCCACCGGCACCGGCAAGTCGGCGACCACGGCGTGGCTCGTCGAGAGGGTGCAGCGCCCGACGCTGGTGATGGCTCCCAACAAGACGCTGGCGGCGCAGCTGGCCAACGAGTTCAAGGAGCTGCTGCCGGGCAACGCGGTCGAGTACTTCGTGAGCTACTACGACTACTACCAGCCCGAGGCCTACGTCCCGCAGACCGACACCTACATAGAGAAGGACTCGTCGATCAACGAGGAGGTCGAGCGCCTCCGGCATTCCGCGACGATGAGCCTGCTCACGCGCCGCGACGTGATCGTGGTCGCCTCGGTGTCGTGCATTTACGGGCTCGGCACACCGCAGGAATACATCGACCGCATGGTCCGGCTGCGGGTGGGGGAGCAGGTCGAGCGGGACCGGTTGCTCCGCCGCCTCGTCGACGTGCAGTACACGCGCAACGACCTCAACTTCACTCGAGGCACTTTTCGGGTGCGCGGCGACACGATCGAGATCTTCCCCGTCTACGAGGAGAAGGCGATCCGCGTCGAGATGTTCGGCGACGAGATCGAGAAGATTTCGACACTCCATCCGCTCACCGGCGAGGTCGTGAGCATCGACCAGGAGATCTTCGTCTTCCCCGCGACGCACTACGTCGCCGGTCCCGAGCGGATGGAACGCGCGATCACCGGCATCGAGCTCGAGCTCGCCGACCAGCTCGTGTCTATGGAGCGACAGGGCAAGCTTCTGGAGGCGCAGCGCCTGCGCATGCGCACGACGTACGACGTCGAGATGATGCGCCAGGTCGGGTTCTGCTCCGGCATCGAGAACTACTCGCGGCACATCGACGGCCGGGCGCCGGGCACGGCGCCCCACACACTCCTCGACTACTTCCCCGAGGACTTCCTGCTCGTCATCGACGAGAGCCACATCACCGTGCCGCAGATCGGAGCGATGTACGAAGGCGACATGAGCCGCAAGCGCACGCTCGTCGACCACGGCTTCCGGCTGCCGTCAGCGATGGACAATCGACCGCTGAAGTGGGACGAGTTCCTCGAGCGGATCGGCCAGACCGTCTACCTCTCGGCCACCCCGGGTCCCTACGAGCTGCGGGTTGCCGACGGCGCCCCGGTCGAGCAGATCATCCGGCCGACCGGCCTGGTCGACCCCGAGATCGTGGTCAAGCCGACGAAGGGCCAGATCGACGACCTGGTCCACGAGATCCGGCTCAGGACCGACCGCAACGAGCGCATCTTGGTGACCACGCTGACCAAGAAGATGTCCGAAGACCTGACCGACTACCTGCTCGAGCTCGGCATCCGGGTTCGCTACCTGCACAGCGAGGTCGACACCCTGCGCCGGGTCGAGTTGCTGCGGGAGCTGCGGATGGGGGAGTACGACGTACTCGTCGGCATCAACTTGCTGCGCGAAGGGCTCGACCTGCCCGAGGTGTCCCTCGTGGCGATCCTCGACGCCGACAAGGAAGGTTTCCTGCGGTCGGGCCGGTCGCTGATCCAGACGATCGGCCGCGCTGCCAGGCACGTGTCCGGCCAGGTGCACATGTACGCCGACCAGATCACCCCGTCGATGCGCGACGCAATCGACGAGACGACGCGGCGTCGCGCGAAGCAGGTCGCCTACAACCTCGAGCGCGGTCTCGACCCGCAGCCGCTGCGCAAGAAGATCGCCGGCATCCTTGGCGACGTCTACGCCGACGAGGCGGCTGAGGCCTCAGGCGGCAGTGCGGTCGGCCGGGCGCGCGGGGCGAGTCGCGGCAAGGCACCCGTTCCGGGCGGGAAGTCGGGCCCGGGTGCGGGCCGGCACGCACGCGAGCTGGCCGGCATGCCGAGGCATGAGCTCGCCCTGCTGATCCAGCAGCTGTCCGACGACATGCACGAAGCAGCTCGTGAGCTGCAGTTCGAGTTGGCCGCGCGGCTGCGCGACGAGATCAACGAGCTCAAGAAAGAGCTTCGCGGCATGGAAGCCGCCGGCATCGCCTGATTCGCGGCGCCGTCCCTCGATGAGCGTGCGCCTGACGTTCGGCTAGCATGTACCGAATCGAAGGGGAGTATCCCCACCGCGGTGGCGTCGACATCACGGCCAGCAACACCGGCCCGGTGTCACCGGTCCTGGTCATGCTGGGCGGGAGAGACCTTCGGCTGATGGCCGGGTTCCTCATGCCGAAGGGAATACTTGATGTTCGTTGCCGCCGCTGAGAAGACCAAGGAGCTGCCGGTCTTCGGCGCGCCAATCTGGGTGTGGGCCGCAGTCGTGGTGGTCATCGTCGCGATGCTGCTCGTCGATCTGCTGGTCTTCCACAAGGACGCGCACAAGGTCACGATCCGGGAGGCGGCGATCTCCAGCGCCGTCTGGGTCACCATCGGTCTGTCGTTCGGGCTGATCATGTTGGCCTGGCACGGTGGTGAGGCGGCGGGCCAGTACTACGCCGGCTACCTGATCGAGAAGAGCTTGTCGGTCGACAACATCTTCGTCTTCGCCCTGTTGTTCTCGTTTTTCGCGGTGCCGGACGCACTGCAGCATCGCGTGCTGTTCTGGGGTGTCCTCGGCGCGCTCGTCTTCCGCGCCATCTTCATCGCCGCTGGTGCGGCGCTGCTCGACCGGTTCAGCTGGACGATCTTCATCTTCGGCGCGTTCCTGGTCTACACCGGCGTCAAGATGGCGATGCATGGCGATACGCAGGTGGAGCCCGACCACAATCCGGTGGTCAAGTTCGTACGTCGCGCGATCCCGATCACCAGCGGCTACCGGGGCACGCACTTCTTCACCCGCGAAGCAGGGAAGCGCTACGGGACGCCGCTGCTCGTCGTCCTCGTCGCCATCGAGACGACCGACATCATCTTCGCGGTCGACTCGATCCCGGCGATCTTCGCGGTGACGAGCGACCCGTTTATCGTGTTCACCTCGAACGCCTTCGCCATCCTCGGCCTGCGAGCGTTGTACTTCCTGCTCGCCGACGCGATGGGGCGCTTCTCGTACCTGAAGGTCGGACTCGCCGCCGTACTCGTGTTCGTGGGCATCAAGATGCTGATCAGCGAGTGGTACCACCTGAACACGTACGTGTCGCTGCTCGTAATCACGGCAATGATCGGCACGTCGCTGATCATGTCGCTGCGAGCCAGCCCCGCTGAAGTGCAAGCCGCCGAGGCGAGCGAGAAGGAGCACTTCCGCACCTGACGGATACTGGCCACCCGACGTCAGCCGATCGGCCGGCGTCGGGGGCAGCCGCGATTGCTAGGTGAGCCCGACCCCGCCGTGGGCCCTGTCGGCCTCGTCGATCGACAGGCTGCTCGCGGTCGGGGTGGCGCTCGGCCGGTAGACGACCCGCGAGACGAACAAGAACCGGGCCAGGAACGCGATTGCCAGGCAGATCGCCTGTGCCTGCAGTCCGGGAATGCGCAGGAACTCGACCAGCGCCATCAGAACAGGTATGCGGGCGAGTGCCTCGAGGTTGTTGAACGCCACTGACTGGAAAAGTCGGACGTGGAAGCTACCGACCTCGTCACGCAGGTCGCGGAAGACGAAGCGCTCCTGGAGCAGGAAGTTGCTCAGGATCGTGACCTCGGTGGCGATGATTGCAGCGAACAGGTAGTGGCTGCCGCTACTGAGCATCAGCGCCATCAGCGCGAGGTTGACCACAGTGCCGATGGCACCGACGCCCGCGAAGCGCGACATCCGGCCGAATCGCAAGCTGGCCAGCTGATGCAGGAAGTGCAGGCCCTGCCGCAGGTTTGCTTTCGACTTGCCGGCGTATCGCTCGCCGAAGCTGAACGGTTCTTCCGCGACTCGCATCTGCCGGCGCGCAAGGATCTCCAAGAGGATCTTGAATCCCCGGGGCCGCAGCATTGCCAGGTCCAGTGAGTCCTTGCGGAGGGCGAAAAATCCCGTCATCGGGTCGGTGCAGTTGCGCAGACGCCGGGGGAACATGCCCCGGGTGAGCGCGGTCGCGCCGTTGGACACGAGGTGGCGCACGGTGCTGGACAGGCCTCCGGCCTCACCGCCGCCGCAGTAGCGGCTGGCGACGACGACGTCCGCGACGTCTTTCGCTGCTGTCGCCAGCAGTACCGGAACCATTTCCGGCGGGTGCTGCAGATCTCCGTCCATCACGACGAACCAGTCCGCTGAGCTGGCCTTGAAGCCCGCGATCACCGCGCCGCCGAGGCCCCCAATGCGCTCGCCTGGCGCGCGGTGGATCAGCCGGACGGGAACAGTCGAGGTACGTGCTACCTCGCGAATGACGTCAGGTGTCTCGTCGGTCGAGTCGTCGACGAAGATGACCTCGGTGTCGTGGTCGTCGAGGACCGCGCCGAGCCTGCGCACCAGCTCGGCGATGTTGCCGGCTTCGTTGAAGGTCGGCACGATTACCGACGCCGTAACTCTCACTACATCCCCCACACAAGAGTTCTTCCCCCACGGAAATCGCGACCGCGGGCTGCACCTAGAGGTGGACAAGCCGCGTCGTGATGCATCGAGAGTACCTTCACGCTCGGTAACGGGTGGCGGATCCGCGAACTTTGTCCGGACCAGCCCGTCTCATCTGACAGTGTCAGCCGTGCGACGCACTCTCGGCGCCGGACCGGGTGGAGAGGTAAACGCCCACGCCGAGCGCAATCATCAGCGCGGTTGCTCCCCAGAGTCCCAGGCGGAACTTGTCGAGTGTCTTGTCCTGCTGCGCCATCCTGGCATCCAGCCGCGCGAGCGCTTTCTCGCCGGCTTCGGGATCTGCCGGGGCAGCGGTCGCGGTCGCCGATGTTGGGGCAGCTGCGGCGGGAGCGGCCGAGGGGGCTGCGCTGGCGGCTGTGGCGCCGCCGGCCTTGACGATCACGACGCCTTTCATGCCGAGGGTCGCGTGCGGGACGCAGTAGTACGGAAACGTGCCCTCCGCCGCGAAAGTCTTCGTGACCATCGCCGTAGCGTCGAAGAGGTTGCTGTTGCCGACCGGCGAGGCCGGGTCGGGGGTGGTGCCGTCGCCACCGGTGACCGTGTGCGCGCCGCCCTTGTTGGCCCAGGTCACGCTCGCACCTGGCGCGATCGTGATCTCGGCGGGATTGAACTTGTTGTCCACGAGAGCTTCGACGGTCGCGCCACCGGCCTGCGCGCGCGGCGCGGAGGCAGCTGCCGCGGCGACACACGTGCCAGCCGCAATCGAAGGGGCCAGCAGCACGACGGCAGCCACCCTGCGGGCGGCGGGACTGCGCAGGGCTATGCCCATCAGCCGGGCGCACCTTTCGTGAAGTGGAACGTGGCAACGGTTGAGCGGAACAGCGCAGCGAGCGCCGTCAAACACTACCCGAGGGAGCCCCACGATTCGTACGCCGCGACGGCCGGCGCAGGTCGGCACGCAACGACGGAATCGGCGAGACTTGTTGTCAGTACCGCTGGGTAGCATCGCGCCGAGCCGTGCTGCGCCCCCGAGGTGTCCGCGCGACTCGCCTCCGGTACACCCCGCTCCGCACCCGATCGAGGTTCACAGACACTGATGGCTGACCGTCTCATCGTCCGCGGTGCCCGCGAGCACAACCTGCGCAACGTGTCCCTCGACCTGCCGAGGGACGCGATGATCGTGTTCACTGGGCTCTCGGGGTCGGGCAAGTCATCCCTCGCGTTCGACACGATCTTCGCGGAAGGGCAGCGGCGTTACGTCGAGAGCCTGTCGGCGTACGCCCGCCAGTTCCTGGGGCAGCTCGATAAGCCCGATGTCGACTTCATCGAGGGGCTGTCACCCGCCGTCTCCATCGACCAGAAATCGACGAGCCGCAACCCGCGGTCGACCGTCGGCACCATCACCGAGGTCTACGACTACCTGCGGCTGCTGTTCGCGAGGGCGGGCCGGCCGCACTGTCCGCAATGCGGACGGCCGATCGCCCGGCAGACCCCGCAGCAGATCGTCGACCAGGTCCTCGCCATGCCGGAGGGTGCCCGATTCCAGGTGCTCGCGCCCGTCGTCCGGGGCCGCAAGGGCGAGTACGCCGAACTGTTCTCCGACCTGCTGACCAAGGGTTTCGCGAGAGCCCGGGTCGACGGCACTGTCATCGCGCTGTCCGAGCCGCCCAAGCTCAAGAAATACGAAAAGCACACGATCGACGTCGTCGTCGACCGACTCTCCGTCAAGGAGTCGGCCAAGCGCCGGTTGACCGACTCGGTCGAGACCGCGCTCCGGCTGGGCGAGGGCATGCTCACTCTCGAGTTCGTTGACCTGCCCGCTGACGATCCCGGTCGCGAGCGGCAGTTCTCCGAGCACCTGGCCTGCCTGTACGACGGCGTCAGCTTCCCGGAGCTCGAACCGCGGTCGTTCTCGTTCAACTCGCCGTACGGCGCGTGCCCTGAGTGTGTCGGCCTCGGCACGCGCAGGGAGGTCGACCCGGAGTTGATCGTGCCCGACCCGAGCCGATCCCTCGCCGAGGGCGCCATTGCGCCGTGGTCCAGTGGTCACCACATCGAATACTTCGGCCGCCTCCTGCAGGCGGTCGGCGAGAGCGTCGGATTCCTGATGACGACGCCGTGGGAGAAGTTGTCGGCGAAGGCGCAGAAGGCCGTGCTGCACGGCAGTGGCGACACACAGGTTCATGTCCGCTACCGCAACCGCTATGGCCGCGAGCGTTCCTACTACACGTCGTTCGAGGGCGTGATTCCCTACCTCGAGCGCCGGCACGGGGAAGCTGAGACCGACACCACGCGTGAGCGCTACGAGGGCTTCATGCGCGAAGTGCCCTGCCCGGTCTGCCGCGGCGCCAGGCTCAAGCCGGAGTCTCTCGCCGTGACACTGGGGGAGCGCACCATCGCCGACATCGCCGCGATGTCGATTGCCGATTGCGCGACATTCCTGCGCACCCTCGAGCTCAACGCCAGAGAGACCATGATCGCCGAGCGGGTGCTCAAGGAGGTCAACGCCCGGCTCGGGTTCCTGCTCGACGTCGGTCTCGACTACCTCTCGCTCGATCGGGCCGCCGGCACGCTCGCGGGTGGCGAGGCGCAGCGGATCCGACTCGCGACGCAGATCGGCTCGGGGCTCGTGGGCGTGCTCTACGTCCTCGACGAGCCGTCGATCGGCCTGCACCAGCGCGACAACCGGCGCCTCATCGAGACGCTCGAGCGTCTCCGCAACCTCGGCAACACGCTGATCGTCGTCGAGCACGACGAGGACACCATCAAGCACGCCGACTGGATCGTCGACATCGGTCCGGGCGCCGGCGAGCACGGTGGCGAGATTGTTTCCTCAGGGACGTACGCCGACCTGCTCGCCAACGAACGCTCGATTACCGGGGCCTACCTGTCGGGTCGCCGCTCGATCCCGGTCCCCGACATTCGCCGGGTTCCGGGCGACCGCGCCGTCACCATCGAGGGGGCCCGCGAGCACAACCTGCGCGACGTCACCGTGTCGATCCCACTCGGCTGTCTCGTGGCGGTGACCGGCGTCTCAGGCTCCGGCAAGTCGACGCTGATCAACGACATCCTGCACGCCGTCCTGGCCAACAAGATCAACGGTGCGCGCATGGTTCCCGGCCGGCACCGGCGCGTCCGCGGCATCGAAAACCTCGACAAGGTGGTCGGTGTCGACCAGAGCGCCATCGGGCGTACGCCGCGCAGCAACCCGGCGACCTACACCGGCGTCTTCGACAACATCCGCAAGCTGTTCGCCGACACGACCGAGGCGAAGGTGCGCGGCTACCTGCCCGGTCGTTTCTCCTTCAACGTCAAGGGCGGCCGGTGCGAGGCCTGCGCGGGCGACGGCACGATCAAGATCGAGATGAACTTCCTGCCCGATGTCTACGTGCCGTGCGAGGTTTGTCATGGCGCCCGCTACAACCGCGAGACGCTCGAGGTGCACTTCAAGGGCAAGACGATCTCCGACGTGCTCAACATGCCGATCGAGGAAGCGGCGGATTTCTTCGCCGCCGTGCCGTCGATCTCGCGGCATCTCAAGACCCTCGTCGAAGTCGGACTCGGCTACGTCCGCCTCGGCCAGCCCGCACCGACGCTCTCCGGCGGTGAGGCCCAGCGGGTGAAGCTGTCAGCCGAGCTGCAGAAGCGTTCGACCGGTAAGACGATCTACATCCTCGACGAGCCCACAACCGGGCTGCACTTCGAGGACATCCGCAAGTTGCTCGGCGTCCTCGGGAAGCTGGTCGACGCCGGCAACACCGTGCTGGTCATCGAGCACAACCTCGATGTCATCAAGACGGCCGACTGGATTCTCGACCTGGGGCCGGAGGGTGGTGTGGGCGGAGGCACTGTCATCGCGGAGGGCACTCCCGAAGACGTCGCAGCGGTTGAGGGCAGCTACACCGGGCAGTTCCTGCGCGACGTACTGGCCAGGTGCGCCCCCCCAGCCAGGCCGGCACGAAGGCGCAAGGCAGGGGCGTCTGCCTGAACGACGCCGGTCGCCTACTGGCCGGCCAGTAGGCGATCGACCAACGCGTCCAGGGCCGCATCCTCTCCGGCCTCGCCCGACGGCTGGATCGCCTCGGTCTGGTCGAGGAAGTCGCACAGCGTCGTGCGGGACACGACGACCGGCATTTGACGGCCCTCGACCCTGAGCTCCAGGCGCACCGACTCGCCGGCCTGCTCGGGCATGATCCGCACGTCGCCGTCGCCGGTCGGCTCTTCCAATCCGTAGCGCAGGAAGTCACGCAGCACTGACCAGTGGCCGCGCGGCAATGCCGGATGGTCGGGCAGCGTGCTCAGCCTCAGGTTGACCGCGATGGGATCGGACCGGTGCCAGTCCAAGTGCAGCATCGTCCGCCGGGTGCGACCGTGGCGGCCCGCGTCGACGAGGAAGTCGGCACTCACGCTCTCGGTCGTCATCGCGGCTCGACGGACGCTGAGGGCTGCGGCGGCATGGCCCCAGAGTGGCACGGCTCGCTGTACGCAGCGAGGCGACGCGGCGCTTCGGCAGTCAGGCGGGCGAAGGGGCAGGCCTGCTCTGACGGCCTTTCGTGACCCCGGTTGCCTACGCGGCGTCGGACTCCGGTGGCGCCTGCAGGAGTACGGAGACTGCGTAGCCGATGTCGATCCGTTCGCTAATGGAGTCGGGCGGCAGCGTGTCGCTGTCGACGGCGATGCCGGCTCGGGCGTGCGCGGCGGCGAGTCGGTCCGGTGTCGCGAAGAGCAGTGGCGGTGCGTTGGGTATCAGCCACCCGCCGGGGGCGCGGACGACGATCTGCCCGTCGGCCGCGCGGGTCAGGTTGAAGCCGCCTTCGTGGACGAGATGGTGGTGGTGCGAGCAGAGCAGGACGAGGTTGATCAGGTCGGTCGGTCCGCGGCGGAACCAGGCTTTGATGTGATGGGCCTGCAGTCGCGTCGTCCGTGTGCAGCCGGGGAATTGGCAGCAGCCGTCCCGGGCTTTGACCGCCCGCCGCAACGCGCGGTTGGGGAAGCGCGCGGTGTGCCCGAGATCGAGCAGAGTGCCGTCGGCGAGTTCGGTGACCGCGCGGACGGCGGTGTCGCAGAGCAGCCGGCGCACGGTTTCGGGCACGATCGCCGGGCCGTCGTCGATCGCGCTGTGCTCCCCTGCGGTGTCGTCGAGCAGGGTCTCGGCGTCGACCCGGACGACGACGCGGTATGTATCGGGGTCTGAAGCGTTCGGCTGCTTGTCGGCGAGCGTCCGCTCGGCGATCAGGACGAGGGCATCGGCGCGCAGCGCCGGGCCCGACGGCGTTACCGCGGTAACGCCGGCCGGGTCATACGGCGGCAGGTCCGAGCGCAGCTCGTCGATCGCCGCGTCCATCGCCTTGACGAAGATCGCGCCCTGCTCCGAGGTGAGCCGGCTGCGATCGATGACCAGCGAGCCGTCCTCGTCCCAGTGGTAGTTGAGCCGCCGGTCGTCGTACACCGTCTTGGCCTTCGCCAGATCGTCCGCTGCGATGGCCCGGCGCATGCCGCGGACGAGGCGTTCGAGTTGCCCGGCGGTGGCGTGCCGGGCGCAGTCGATCAGCGTCTGTTCGTTGTCCGGCGTCGCCACCCGGGTCAGGGCGCGGACCTGGGAGAACGACAGCGTCGCGGCGGCGAACGCCGCGCGGGTCGCCGGCAGGGTGCGCAGCGCCCGGGCCACCCGGACCCGTTCGCGCGCGGCGTTGCTGCCCAGCGCGCAGCGCCACGACAGCCAGTGCGCGGCGGACAGGATGCCGGCACCAGCCCACGCCTCGCGCGCGTCGAGTTCACCGACGAGGTCGACGAACACCGCCTCGCCGGCGGCCAGCCGGCCGGCCCACATCGTCAGCGCCCGCTGTACCTCGACATCGGACATCGCACTCAGCGGCGCACCGGCTGCTTCGATGGTTGTCATCGCATCCCCGTTCTTCGGATGCGGACAACGCTATCGACCGGGTCCGACAGTTTTCGCGGGCTGCCGGTCGGCTGATAGGCCTCGAGCCACCTGAACCGCGCGGACGTACTATTGACCGTATGGCGGACCCGGCGACTTACCGTCCCGCGCCGGGAACGATTCCCGACCAGCCAGGCGTCTACCGGTTCAGCGACGCGCATGGCCGAGTCATCTACGTGGGCAAGGCGAAAAGCCTGCGCAGCCGGCTGTCGTCGTACTTCCAGGACGTCAACAACCTGCATCAGCGCACGCGCAGCATGGTGGAGTCCGCGGGGGCCGTCGACTGGTGCGTGGTGTCGACCGAGGTCGAAGCGCTGCAACTCGAATACAACTGGATCAAGGAGTTCGATCCGCGCTTCAACGTCCGCTACCGCGACGACAAGAGCTATCCGAGTCTGGCCGTGACGATGGCGGACGAGTTCCCGCGAGCCATGGTGATGCGCGGTCCCAAGCGCAAGGGTGTGCGCTACTTCGGCCCCTACTCGCATGCGTGGGCTATCCGCGAGACGCTGGATCTGCTGCTGCGCGTCTTCCCCGTCCGCACCTGCTCCAACGGAGTCTTCAAGCGCGCCGGCCAGGTCGGCCGTCCCTGCCTGCTCGGCTACATCGACAAGTGCTCGGCCCCCTGCGTGGGCCGGGTCACCGCCGAGGAACATCGCGCCATCGCTGAGGACTTCTGCGCTTTCATGGCGGGGCGCACCGCCGAGTACGTCAAGCGGGTCGAGCGCGACATGGCCGCGGCCGCGAGCGAGCTCGAGTACGAGCGCGCGGCCCGGCTGCGCGACGATCTGGCCGCTCTACGACGCGCTATGGAGAAGCAGGCGGTCGTCCTGGGTGATGGCACCGACGCCGATGTCATCGCGTTCGTCGAGGACCCGCTCGAAGCGGCGTTCCAAGTCTTCTTCGTCCGCGACGGCCGAGTGCGCGGGCAACGCGGCTGGGTCGTCGACAAGGTCGAGGAGCTCGACCAGCCGGCACTCGTCGCGACGTTCCTCGAGCAGTTGTACGGCGACGCGTACCCCGACGTGCCACGCGAAGTACTCGTGCCGGTGCTGCCCGCGGACGAGCCGGCCCTGACCGAGTGGCTGTCCCTCAAGCGCGGCTCGCGAGTCGACCTGCGGGTACCGCAGCGCGGTGACAAGAAGGCGCTCGCCGACACAGTGCGGCGAAACGCCGCGCAGGCTTTTCAGTTGCACAAGCTGCGCCGCGCCGGCGACCTCACCGCCCGCAGCCAGGCGCTGCAGCAGGTGCAGGACGCGCTCGGTCTGCCCGACGCGCCGCTGCGCATCGAGTGTTTCGACGTGTCCAACCTTGCGGGCACCAGCGTGGTCGCATCGATGGTGGTCTTCGAGGACGGCCTGCCACGCAAATCCGAGTACCGCCGCTTCGCCATCAAGGGCGTGCAGGGTCAGGACGACGTTGCGAGCATCTACGAAGTGGTCCACCGCAGGTTCACGCGCTACGTCGAGGAACGCGCGCAGACCGGTGAGCTGAGCTTGGTGCGGGACGAACCCGGCGAGAGCACCAGCGAGACGCCCGACGACATCGGCCGGCCGCGCCGGTTCGCCTATCCGCCCAACCTCGTAGTCGTCGACGGCGGGCCCGCACAAGTCTCGGCAGCGGCAAGAGCGCTGGCGGATCTCGGCGTGGACGACGTCGCGCTCTGCGGTTTGGCCAAACGCCTCGAGGAGGTGTGGCTGCCCGATCGCGACGAGCCGGTCATCATGGCCTGCACCAGTGAAGGCCTCTACCTGCTTCAGCGGGTGCGCGACGAGGCGCACCGATTCGCCATCACCTACCACCGGGCCAAACGGAGCCGGTCGATGACCGCGAGCGCGCTCGACGGCGTACCGGGTCTGGGGGAGACGAGGCGCAAGGCGCTGCTCAAACACTTCGGTTCGGTCAAGCGCCTCCGCACTGCCTCAGCCACTGAGGTCGCAGGCGTATCCGGCATCGGCCGGGTCACCGCGGAAGCCATCGTGGCGGCGCTTGCGGCTCGCGCGCCCGAGCCAGCCGTCGATCCCGCGACCGGCGAGATCGTCGATGAACCCGAAGTGATGACATCCTCCTCGCCGTACGACGGACACCTCACCACGACGCCGGAGGCCTCTGCGTGATCACAAGCCAGTCGGATGGTGCCATCGACCTCATCCTCATCACGGGGCTGTCCGGTGCCGGCCGCAGCGAAGCCGCGCGCTGCCTGGAGGACCTCGGTTGGTTCGTCGTCGACAACCTGCCGCCGACCATGCTGGGGACCATGGCCGAGCTCGCCGAGCGGTCGCACGGGGCTATCTCGCAGGTCGCTGTGGTCGTCGACGTCCGCGGGCGAGGCTTGTTCGCGGACCTCAAGGAAGGGCTCGAACAACTCAAGAAGAAGGACGTCCGGCCCTACATCCTCTTTCTCGAGGCGGGTGACGACGCACTCGTTCGCAGATTCGAGCACGTGAGAAGGCCGCACCCGTTGCAAGGCGACGGCCGGCTCATCGACGGCATCAACCGCGAACGTGAGCTGACCAACGAATTGCGCTCCTCGGCAGATCTCGTCGTCGACACCTCCAACCTCAACGTGCACGAGTTGCGGGCGAAGATCGATTCAGCCTTCGCCGGAGAGAACGGCGACGCGCTGCGCGTCACGATCGTGTCCTTCGGCTACAAGTACGGCCTCCCTGTCGATGCCGAGCTCGTCGTCGACTGCCGGTTCCTGCCCAACCCGCACTGGATCCCCGAGCTGCGTCCGCGCACCGGCCTGGACTCGGAAGTCCGCGACTACGTTCTCGCCCAGAAAGGCGCCGCCGAGTTCCTCGATCGTTTTACCGAACTCGTCGACCTCCAGCGCCCCGGCTTTCTCACCGAAGGGAAGCGCTACATCACTCTTGCCGTGGGTTGTACGGGCGGCAAACACCGCAGTGTCGTGATGGCCGAGCAGCTCGGCGAGCGCCTCTCGGCCATCGGCGCCGACGTGAAGGTCACACATCGTGACGTGGGCCGAGAATGACGTCAGGACCCCGGGTCGTCGCGCTGGGCGGCGGGCACGGCCTCGCAGCCACCCTCGCCGCGCTGCGTTGCGTGACCGAAAACCTGACCGCGGTGGTGACCGTCGCGGACGACGGCGGCTCGTCAGGGCGCCTGCGCGCCGAACTCGACGCGTTGCCCCCCGGAGACCTGCGCATGGCGCTGTCCGCGCTCGCGGCGGACGACGATCGCGGCCGCACTTGGGCGCAGCTGTTCCAGCACCGCTTCGACGCCGGGGCGCTCGCCGGGCACGCGGTCGGCAACCTCATTCTCGTCGCGCTGGCCTCGGTCCTCGGCTCCGAGGTGGCCGCCCTCGATGCCTGCGCGCGGCTGCTCGGCGTGAACGGTCGCGTCCTCCCGATGACGCTCGAGCGCATCGATATCGTCGCGCAGGTCGCCGGCCTCCTCGACGACCCGGACGCGCGCGTCGAGGTGCGCGGGCAGCACGAAGTGGCGACTACCGCCGGCCGGGTTTGCTCGGTCGAGCTCGTGCCCCCGCATCCCTCGGCCTCCGTGGAAGCCATCGCGGCCGTGTCGAGTGCCGACTACGTGGTGCTCGGCCCGGGTTCGTTGTTCACGTCGGTGCTCCCGCATCTGCTTGTCCCGGACCTACGCGACGCGATCATCAAGACGCCAGGAGAGGTGATCCTCTGCCTGAACCTGATGGCGCAGACGGGCGAGACCTCGGGCTTCTCCCCGCAAGCCCATCTCGACGCCTTGTCGAGTCACGTCACCGGCCTGCGCATCGACCACGTGCTCGCCGACACATCGGTGCTTGACCGGGATGGTCTGATGGCTTCGGCGGCCGAACTGGGTGCGCGAGTGCTCTTCGCGCCCGTGGCATCCGCTGCGCACGCCGCCAAGCACGACCCGCTCGCCCTGGCCAGTGCCTATGGATCGCTGATGTCACGTCCGGTCGAAGGCTGAAGGAGAAGGCACCCACAGTGGCTATGACCGCCGCCATCAAGAACGAGCTCGCGCACGTCCCTGTGACGAAGCCCTGCTGCCGCAAGGCGGAACTCTCCTCGATCCTGCGCTTCGGCAACGGCCTGCATCTGGTCAGCGGCAAGATCGTCGTCGAAGTCGAGCTCGACACGGGTGCCGCGGCCCGGCGGCTGCGCAAGGACGTCGTCGAGCTTTTCGGGCACCAGACCGCGCTCAAGGTCCTGGCGTCCGGCGGGCTGCGCAGAGGCAACCGCTATGTCCTCAGTGTCGCCAAGGACGGCGACGCACTGGCGCGAGCGGCTGGTCTGCTCGACCCGCACGGCCGTCCGGTCCGCGGCCTGCCGCCGGCGGTCGTGTCCGGTCAGGTCTGTGACGCCGCGGCCGCCTGGCGCGGCGCGTTCCTCGTCCACGGTTCGCTGACCGAGCCCGGCCGTTCATGTTCGCTCGAGGTCACCTGTCCCGGTCCCGAGGCCGCGCTCGCCCTCGTCGGCGCGGCCCGTCGCCTCGGTGTGTCGGCGAAAGCCCGAGAGGTACGCGGCGTCGATCGCGTCGTCGTACGCGACGGTGAAGGCATCGGTGTGCTGCTCACCAGGCTTGGCGCCCACCAGGGCGTGCTCGCCTGGGAGGAGCGCCGGATGCGCCGCGAGGTCAGGGCGACGGCCAACCGGCTGGCGAACTTCGACGACGCCAACCTGCGCCGGTCGGCGCGGGCCGCGGTCGCCGCGGGTGCGCGGGTCGAGAAGGCCCTTGAGCTGTTGGACGGCGACGCGCCCGACCACCTGCTCGCGGCGGGCCGCCTGCGCCTCGAGCACGCGCAGGCATCACTCGAGGAGCTTGGCGCTCTCGCCGAACCCCCGCTGACCAAGGACGCCGTCGCGGGACGCATCCGCCGGCTGCTGGCACTGGCTGACAAGCGAGCCGTCGCCGACGGCACGTCGCTGGAGTCGCTGGTCGAGCACGTCGAACTGCCGGACTAGCACGCGTTCCCCTGGGGTGAGTGGCGCGGATCACGGCTCCCGGGGTCGCGGCCGGGGCGCGCGCGAAGGTAGGGTTTGACACCGTTCCCGGCACGTCGATCGCCGCGTTCGAACCCGTAGTTCACGCAATCTGAGGAATCGCAATCCAGGAATGGAGTACCACCGTGGCTGTGCGAGTGGGCGTTAACGGCTTTGGCCGTATCGGTCGTAACTTCTGGCGGGCGCTGGAGAAGCAGTCCGACGGTCAAGTCGAGATCGTCGCCGTCAACGACCTGACCGACACCAAGACCCTCGCGCACCTGCTCAAGTACGACACCGTGCTCGGCACCCTGCCACTGGACATCAGCGCCGGTGACGGCCTCATCAACGTCGGCGACGAGCAGATCAAAGTGCTCTCCGAGCGCGACCCCGCCGCCCTGCCGTGGGGTGACCTCGGCGTTGATGTCGTCATCGAGTCGACGGGGCGGTTCACCAAGCGTGACGACGCCGCGAAGCACCTCGCGGGCGGCGCGAAGAAGGTCATCATCTCGGCACCCGCCAAGGGCGAGGACATCACGATCGTGATGGGAGTCAACGACGAGCTGTACGACGCCGCCAACCATCACGTCATCAGCAACGCGTCCTGCACGACCAACTGCGTGGCACCGCTGGCCAAGGTGCTGCTGGACAACTTCGGGATCGTCAAGGGCTTCATGACCACGATCCACGCCTACACCAACGACCAGGTGATCCTCGACTTCCCGCACGAGGACCTTCGCCGTGCTCGTGCAGCGGCGCAGAACATCATCCCCACGACGACCGGCGCGGCCAAGGCTGTGGCGCTCGCCATTCCCGAGCTCAAGGGCAAGCTTGACGGCTTCGCCATGCGGGTGCCGGTGCCCGATGGTTCGGTGACTGACCTCGTGGTCGAGGTCGAGCGCGAGACGACGGCCGACGAGGTCAAGGCGGCCTACCAGAAGGCCGCGACCAGCGGGCCGCTGCAGGAGTACCTCCGCTACACCGAGGACCCGATCGTCAGCTCCGACATCGTCGGCGACCCGCACTCCTGCATCGTCGACGGTTCGCTGACGATGACCAACGGCAGCCTGGTCAAAGTCGTCGGCTGGTACGACAACGAGTGGGGCTATTCCAGCAGGCTCGCCAGCCTCGCGGCACTCGTCGGCTCGCAGCTCTAGGGCCGCCGGATGCGCAGTGTCGACGACCTCGAGGTCGCCGGCCGCAGGGTGTTGGTCCGCAGCGACCTGAACGTCCCGCTCGAGGACGGTCGCATCACCGACGACGGCCGGATTCGCGCGAGCCTTCCGACCATCCGCTCGATCACCGAGCGCGGCGGCCGGGCGATCGTCATGGCACACCTGGGGCGGCCCAAAGGCACAGTCGATCCGAAGTACTCGTTGCGGCCGGTCGTCGATCGGCTGTCCGAGCTACTCGGCATGCCGGTACGCATGGCCGACGACGTCGTGGGCGACAGCGCGCAGGCCACGGTCGCTGCGCTGGCCGACGGTGAGGTGGCCCTGCTCGAGAACGTCCGCTTCGAGCCGGGCGAGACCAAGGGCGATCCTGAGCTCGCCAAGCAGATGGCGGCTCTCGGCGACTGTTACGTCGGCGACGCGTTCGGTGCGGTGCACCGCGCGCATTCCAGCGTCTCCGGCATACCCGGGCTGCTCGAGCACGCCGCCGGCTACCTCGTCATCGCGGAGCTCGACGTCCTGCGCAAGCTCACCGACGAGCCGGCCCGCCCGTACGTCGTCGTGCTCGGCGGCTCGAAGGTGTCCGACAAGCTCAACGTCATCAACAACCTGCTGCAGCTCGTCGACCGGCTGCGCATCGGCGGCGGCATGTGCTTCACGTTCCTCAAGGCTCAGGGACATGAGGTCGGCGACTCGCTGCTCGAAGCGGACCAGCTCGACGCCGTCCGCGGGATGCTCGCGACCGCTCAGGAGCGCGGAGTTCAACTGCTCCTGCCGACCGACATCGTGGTCGCCGACGACTTCAGTGAGTCAGCCAACACGCAGGTCGTGACTGCCGACGCGATGCCGGCGGGCTGGAAAGGTCTCGACATCGGGCCCGAGTCGGTGCGGGCGTTCGCAGCCGCTCTCGGGGATGCGCAGACGGTCTTCTGGAACGGACCGATGGGCGTGTTCGAGCTCGCGCCGTTCGCGCAGGGCACGCTCGGCGTCGCTAAGGCCGTCGCCGCTTCGGGCGCCTTCACCGTGGTCGGCGGCGGCGACTCGGCTGCCGCCGTACGCCAGTTCGATCTCGAGGACGCGTTCAGTCACATCTCTACCGGCGGGGGAGCGTCCCTCGAATACCTCGAAGGGCGCGAGTTGCCCGGCGTCACCGCACTGCAGTCCTAGGAGACCGGGAACATGGCACGCACGCCGATGATGGCCGGCAACTGGAAGATGAACCTCAACCACCTCGAGGCGATCCAGCTCGTCCAGAAGCTCGCATTCGCCCTCGACGCCGAGTACTTCGACAAGGTCGAGGTGGTGATCCTTCCGCCGTTCACCGACCTGCGCAGCGTGCAGACGCTCGTCGACGGTGACAAGTTGCTCTTCAAGTACGGCGCGCAGGACCTGTCACAGCACGCGTCAGGCGCCTACACCGGCGACATCTCCGGGCCACTGCTCGCCAAGCTCGGGTGCAGCTACGTCATCGTCGGCCACTCGGAACGCCGGGAGTACCACCATGAGGACGACGCGCTGGTGCGGGCGAAGGTCGCCGCCGCGTTCGCGAACGGTCTCGTGCCGATCCTGTGCGTCGGCGAGGGACTCGACGTCCGGAAGGCCGGCGGTCACGTCGCGCACGCGGTCGCCCAACTCGAAGCGGCGCTCGACGGCCTTCCCGCGGAGCACGCCGCCAGCATCGTGATCGCCTACGAGCCCGTCTGGGCCATCGGCACCGGCGAGGTCGCCACCCCCGAGGACGCGCAAGAGGTCTGCGCAGCGATCCGCGCCAGGCTCCGGGAGCTTTACTCGGCCGACCTGGCCAAGGCCGTTCGCGTGTTGTACGGCGGATCGGTCAAGAGCTCCAGCGTCGAAGGCCTCATGGCGATGCCCGACGTCGACGGCGGTCTCGTCGGCGGCGCGAGCCTGCTGGCCGACGAGTTCGCGGCCATTGTCAAGGGTGCCCAGCCCTAGCAGGCACTCACCGTCCCGACCATCACAGAAGGTGATGGCCATGTCACATTCTGCGCGCTCGCCATTCGGCCTCGTGGCCTTGTGGATCAAAGCTCTCCGTTATTCGGCCCGCCTGCGCGCAGTGTCTTCGGTGCATCCCCCAGGTAACCACTTGGTTACGATTCGGCGCTAAGAGACGCGCCACGCTCGACAGAGCCGATACCGGCGAAAGATAGTCGAGGGTGGAGCAGCCGGGCGGGGTCCCCCCGCGAGTTGCCGCGTTCCCGCACGGCGGGACCTAGGGAGGACCTAAGTGCAGAGCTTCCGTAAGCGGGCGGCGCTCGTGAGCCCGCTCGTACTGATCGCGCTGATGGGCACCGCATGCCAGAGCGACGACGAGCCGGACGCACCGGGGGCCACTACCGGCACCGGGACGGCATCAGCGGCCGCGGGGAAGCCCGGTGGGGTGTTCCACATGGGCCTTGGCGAGCCGGTCGCGATCGACCCGTACAACTCGCAAGAGTCGGAGGGCAACCTGGTCGCCCAGCAGCTGTTCGTCGGCCTGGTACAGCTCAACAACGACACTTTCGCCGTCGAGCCGGGCGTGGCCGAGAAGTGGGCGCCCAACGCCGACTGCAGCGAGTGGACGTTCAACCTGCGTTCCGGCTCCAAGTTCAGCAACGGTGAGGTCGTCACGGCCAAGTCGTTCATCACCGGCTGGACCCGCGCCGCGGATAAGAAGGCGGCCTCCGACACCGCGTACCACATGGCGGGAGTAGCCGGCTTCGCAGAGCTCAACGGCGGCAAGGCCACCACCCTCAGCGGTGTCTCGGCGCCCGACGACAACACTCTCGTCGTCAAGCTGTCCGCGGCCGACTGCGAGTTCGACAAGAAGACCATCCAGCCGGTATTCAGCCCGATCCCGTCTGATGCGGGCCCTGCCAGCAACAAGGCGTTCAACGAGATGCCGATCGGCAACGGCCCGTTCAAGCTCAAGGAGCCGTGGCAGCACGACAAGAGCTTCACGCTCGTGCGCAACGACGAGTACTTCGGCCAGAAGGCGTTCCTCGACCAGGTCGACATCACGATCACGCCGGCCGAAACCGGCATCGACATCGAGTACAAGAACTTCCAGGCCGGCTCCTTCGACTGGGCGCGCATCCCGCCGGCGCTCTACCCCCAGGCGGAGAAGCAGTACAAGCCCAAGGGCAACTTCATCGCAGAAGTGACCAACGGCATCAACTACCTGCTGCCGATCACATTCAACGGTCCGACCAAGTCGGCTGACGCGCGCAAGGCCATCTCGATGGCGATCGACCGCGACGCGATCATCGCAGGTGTCTTCAAGGGCTATCAGACGAAGGCAACGTCGTTGCTGCCCGAGTTGTTCAAGGACTACCACGTCCCGGATGTCTGCACGGCATGCACCTTCGACGTGGCCCAGGCCAAGGAACTCGCGACAAAGGCCGGACTGACGCCGGGTACGAAGGTCTACTTCGGCTATAACACGGGATTCGGACACGAGGCATGGACGCAGGTCGTCGCGGCCCAGCTGAAGGCAAATCTGGATCTCGACGTGCAACTCGAAGGGTTGCCGTTCCCTGAGCTTCTCGCCAAGGAGAAGACGTCGACCGCGACCGGTATCTTCCGCGCCGCGTGGGGCGCCGACTATCCGACACCGGACAACTACCTGTTCCCGTTGCTGTCGAAGAACTCGATCAACCCCGACGCCAAGAACCTTGTTCAGGGTGACAACCGCGGGCGCTACGACAACCCGGCGTTCGAGGCGTTGCTGGTGAAGGAGCGCGCAGCCAAGACCACCGAGGAGCGGGCGCCCATCATCAAGGAGGCCGAGAAGATCGCCATCGGAGACGACCTTGCGCTGATCCCGCTCTGGTACCGCTCGCAATACCGCGTGTGGGACTCCAGCAAATGGACCGGGGCGAAGATGGACTTCTTCGAGAACCCCACATTGGCCACGATCTCGCAGAAGTAGCGCGGCGGGGTTCGACGCGAACGGGGCCGGTGGAGGCAACTCCTCCGGCCCCGTAGCGCGTACATTCGGATCCGGGTGGGAAGGCTCAGGCCATGGGCAAGTTCATCGTGCGGCGCCTGTTGCAGATGAGCCTTGTTCTGTTCGGCGCCAGCCTGGTGCTCTTCACCTGCCTCTACATCCTGCCCGGCGATCCGATGGCAACGATCGGCGGCAGCGAACGCGCGCGTGACCCTGCCACGAGGGCGTCTCTGGAGAGGCGCTACAGCCTCGACCAGCCCCTCTACGTGCAGTACGGCCGCTACGTCGTCAACGTTGCCAGGGGCGATCTGGGCGAGTCGTTCAGGCTGCGCCGCCCGGTCAACGACGTCATCAAGGAAAAGATCTGGAACACCGCGCGGCTGGCGCTCGCCGCGATCCTGTTCGAGGTCCTGATCGGCATCTTTGCCGGGGTCATCTCGGCCGTCTTCCGGTACTCGTTCTGGGACGTCCTGGTGACATTGACGACGACGTTAGCCATCGGGTTCCCGACGTTTGTCATCGGGCTGCTGTTCCAGCAGACGTTCTCGATGCGTTACCACCTGTTGCCGTTGTCGGGAAATGTGGGATTGAAGTCCTACATCCTGCCTGCCTTGACACTGGCCTCTGTCGATGCCGCACTCGTCGCGCGGCTGATGCGCGGCACGATGTTGGAAGTCATGCGGGCCGACTACATTCGCACCGCGACCGCGAAGGGGTTGTCCAAGACCGTCGTCATCTTCAAGCACGCGATGCGTAACTCGATCATCCCGGTCGTGACATATCTGGGGATCTCGTTCGGAACCCTGCTCGGCGGGGCACTGATCACCGAGGTGATCTTCAACTGGAACGGCATCGGCAGCACTCTGGTCACGGCTATCAGCACTCAGGACAACCCGATCGTTCTCGGGGTGTCGACGTACGCCGTGCTGGTCTTCGTGTTCGTCAACCTTCTCGTCGACATCGCGTACGGGTACCTCGACCCTCGCATCAGGTTGGAGTAGCAGATGTCCTCTGACATCCAGCCGGCTCCGCTCGAATCGCCCGAAGCGGTAGACGCGACCGCACGGGGCGAGGGCGATGTCGGGTTCACCGAACCGAGCAGCGGCTTTGGCGGCGTCGAGTCGCAGGCGACGGCACTGGGCGGCATCCGCCGGCAGAGCCAGTTCGGTGACGTGCGCAAGCGATTCATGCGCAACAAGCTCGCCGTGCTCGGCTTGGTGATGATCTCGACCGTGGCGCTGGTGGCGATCCTCGCGCCGTGGATATCGCCGGAGGATCCCCTCAAGCAGGATCTGCTCAACACGCAGGCCGAACCGAGCGCAGGCCACTGGTTCGGCACCGACGAGATCGGCCGCGACCAGCTCAGCAGGTTGATCCACGGGAGCCGGATAGCCGTCATCGTCGGGCTCGCGTCGATCGGTATTGCCCTGGTCGTCGGCATTTTCCTCGGCGCGCTCGCCGGCTACTTCGGTCGCGCATGGGACACCGTCGTCATGCGGGTCGCGGATGTGTTCTTCGCGTTCCCGATCATCATCGGCGCCATCGTCATCATCTTGGTCATCGGCCGCGGCGTGCTTCCCGTCATCCTCGCCATCGGCATCTTCAGCTGGGCGACCGTGGCCCGGCTTCTCCGGAGCTCGATCCTGTCGATCCGGGAGAGCGAGTACGTCGAAGCGGCGCGATCACTCGGCGCGAGCCGATGGCGCATCGTGACGCGGCACATCCTCCCCAACAGCCTTGCTCCCGTGCTCGTCTACGCAACAGTCGCGGTCGCCACCGCAATCGTCGCCGAGGCGGCGCTGAGCTTCCTTGGCGCGGGTGTCAAGCCCGGTACGCCTGACTGGGGCGCGATGATCGCCGATGGTCAGAAGTTCTTCGGCTACAAGGACTACCTCTGGTTCTGGCCGAGCATGGCCGTGGTCTACACGGTGCTCGGATTCGTCTTCGTCGGCGACGGTCTGCGCGACGCCCTCGACCCCAAGCTGCGGTAGAGGACGGGTCCGGTGCGAGACACGCTGACTGCGACGACGCTCGAGCGCGCCCCGGAGCTCGGTGAGACGCTGCTCGAGATCGAGGACCTTAGAGTCCACTTCCACACCGACGCCGGCGTGGTCAGGGCGGTTGACGGCGTCAGCTGGTCGATCGCGCGCGGCGAGACCCTCGGCATCGTCGGCGAGTCGGGGTCGGGCAAGTCCGTCTCAGCGATGGCGGTCATGGGCCTTGTCCCTGTGCCACCCGGACGCTTCGAGACCGGCAGCATCAAGTTCATGGGCCGAGATCTGCTCAAGGCCGACGAGAAGGAACTCCGCAAGATTCGCGGCAACGACATCTCGATGATCTTCCAGGACCCGCTGACGTCGCTGAACCCCGTCTTCAAGGTCGGGCACCAGATCGCGGAGGTCATCCAGGTCCACGAGAAGATGGGCCGCATCCCGGCTCGCAAGCTCGCCGTCGACCTGCTCGCCGAGGTCGGCATCCCCAACCCCCGCCAGCGCGCGAGCGAGTACCCCCACCAGTTCTCGGGTGGCATGCGGCAGCGCGCGATGATCGCGATGGCGCTCGCGCTCGACCCGGTCTTGTTGCTGGCCGACGAGCCGACGACGGCGCTCGATGTCACTGTGCAGGCGCAGATCATGGATCTGCTGCTGACCCTGCAGCAGGACCGCGGCACCGCGATCGTGCTCATCACGCACGATCTGGGCCTCGTCGCCAGTCACGCCGACCGAGTCCTGGTGATGTACGCCGGGAAGGTCGCCGAGCTGGCCGACGTCGACGACATCTTCTACGAGCCCCGGCACGCCTATACCCACGGCCTGCTCTCCGGCCTGGCCCGGCTGGACCAGCGCCGCGCGGAGCGGCTCGAGCCGATCAAAGGCCAGCCACCGAGCCTCATCCGCGTCCCTCCGGGGTGCGCGTTCCATCCCCGCTGCAAGCTCGCCACCCAGGTCTGTCGCGAGGTCGTGCCGGCTCTCGTCCCGCAGGACCGGCCGGGCCACACGGCAGCGTGCCATCACTCCGACCAGGTGGCACTGCTGGTCAACGGTCCTGACGCCGCCGAACAGGTGGCGTCCGCTGTCGCGGAGGCCACTGCCGCCGGCGCACCGGTCGCGGGAGCGGAGGCGGAGCCGTCATGACGCAGCCGCTCCTCGAGGTCACGGATCTCTTCAAGCACTACCCGATCTCCACCGGCATCGTGTTCAAGCACAAGATCGGTGATGTACGTGCGGTCGACGGCATCTCGCTGACGATCGCGCCGGGCGAGACGCTCGCCCTTGTCGGCGAATCCGGATGCGGCAAGTCGACGACGGCGCGCGCCGTGCTGCGTCTCGTCGAGCCGACCAAGGGCACCCTGACTTTCGAGGGGGAGGACATCACCAAGGTCGGCGCGGGCCGGTTGCGCGAGCTGCGCCGGGAGATGCAGATCATCTTCCAGGACCCGTACGCGAGCCTGAACCCGCGCATGAAGGTCAGCGCCATCCTGGCCGAGCCGTTCAAGATCCACGGGATGGAGCAGGGCTCGCGTGTCAGCGAGCTGCTCGAGCTCGTCGGCCTCGCTCCTGAGCACGCCGAACGCTACCCGCACGAGTTCTCCGGCGGCCAGCGCCAGCGCGTCGGCATCGCCAGGGCAATTGCTCTCGACCCCAAGCTCGTGGTCTGCGACGAGCCGGTGTCGGCACTCGACGTCTCGATCCAGGCCCAGGTCATCAACCTGCTGGAGGACCTCCAGAACGACCGCGGTCTGGCCTACCTGTTCATCGCGCACGACCTGAGCGTCGTACGCCACATCGCCGACCGCGTCGCCGTGATGTATCTCGGCACGATCGTCGAGGAGGCCGACCGCGACACGATCTTCGAGCGGCCGGTGCACCCCTACACCCAGGCGCTGATCTCCGCCGTGCCGATCCCCGACCCGCGCAAGGAGCGGCAGCGCACGCGCATCATCATCAGCGGCGATGTGCCCAGCCCGGCCGACCCGCCGAGCGGCTGCCGCTTCAGGACCCGGTGCCAGAAGTTCCGTGACGAGCTCACCGAGGACGAGCGCCAGAAGTGCGTTGACGAGCCGCCGGCGCTCGTCGACCGAGGGCATGGGCATCCCGCGGCATGTCACTACGCCGAGGTCGAGCGGGTACTCTGACGGTCACATCCCGCCGTCCACGACGGTTTTGTCACAGCGTCGAAAGGCCTGCGCCCGGTGGAAATAGTCGGAACCGTGCTGCTGATCTCATCCAGCCTGCTGCTGATCGTCCTCATCCTGTTGCACCGGGGTAAGGGCGGCGGTCTGTCCAACATGTTCGGTGGCGGGGTGACGTCGTCGCTGGGCGGATCGAGCGTGGTCGAGCGCAACCTCGACCGCATGACGATCGGCGCCGCGATCGTCTGGACGGCCTCTATCATCGCGCTAGCTCTCGAACTCAAGTCCTGATCGATTTTGCGTACGGACGGACCATCCGGGCTATCCACTCGTACACTGAACCGCTACAACCCGCAGGCCCACGTCCGCGGCTGAAGTTTTCGCTTGTCGGCCGCACGTGCGGCCCGTCGTCCTCAGGGAGTCCGTGCTGTGGCTGGTGGTTACGCGATTCCTGGCAGTCGAGTCGGAGCCGGACCGATGGGGGAGGCGGAGCGAGGCGAGACCGCGCCGCGCCGCCGAGTCTCGTTCTGGTGCGCCAACAGGCACGAGACGCGGCCGTCGTTCGCCGAGGACGCCGCGATCCCGGATACGTGGGACTGCCCGAGGTGCGGCTTCCCCGCCGGTCGCGACAAGGCCAACGCGCCCGCGCCGCCCAAGACCGAGCCCTACAAGACGCACCTGGCCTACGTGCGTGAGCGCCGCAACGAGCGCGACGGCGAGGCGATCCTGCAAGAGGCGCTGGCCAAGCTCAAGGCGAAGTAGCCGCCACCGCGATCGGCGCGCCCCGCAGTCAGGGTGAGGCGATCCGGTTCAGACCTGGCGGCAGTTTCGCGGCCGCATCCGTGTCGAGCAGCCAGAGGGTCCGCCGGCGTCCCCTGACACCCGCAGCCGGCACCTGCACTCCGCCACCTCCACCGAGGGCAAGCGCTACCGCTCCGGCCTTCTCCGCCCCGGCTACCAGCAACCAAATCTCGTTCGCGCTGTTGATCGCGCGCATCGTCATCGACACTCGGTTGGGCGGGGGCTTGGGAGCGCCGCGTACGCCGACGACCGTGCGGTCGTCGTACAGCGCCGGCGACTCGGGGAACAACGACGCGACGTGCGCGTCGGGCCCGACTCCCAGCAACAGGACATCGAACGACGGCACCGGTCCGTGGTCCTCCGGCCGGGCGGCCCGTGCCAACTCGGCGGCGTACGCCGACGCCGCGGCCTCGGGGTCGGCAGCCTCGTCGGCGGACTGCACGGCGTGCACGCGCGATGGATCGACGGGCACGTGATCAAGCAAGGCTGACCTGGCCTGGGTCGCGTTGCCTTCCGGGTCGCCGGAGGGAAGAAAACGCTCGTCGGCCCACCAGATGTCGACGTGCGCCCAGTCGACCGCGTCGCGCGCTGGAATGGCGCGAAGCTCCTCGAGTGTGGCGGTACCGATGCCACCACCCGTCAGGACCACCGATGCCGAACCGCGGGCCGACTGGACATCGACGAGCTTGGTGACCAGACGTGCGGCGACCGCGCGCGCGAGCAGCGGCACGTTTCGGTGAACGATGACCTCAGGCGTCGTCATCTCGCCTTCCGTTTCGTTGCTGACACTTTCGCGACCATCGCGACTGCTTCCGCGTAGGGCTCGTCGGGATCGAGCCTGCGCAGCTCTTCAGCCAGGCATTCGGCGTTGCTGCGCCGGGCCAGGGCGACCATGCGGGGTGGGCTGCCGGTGCGCTCGAGGGTGGCGCGCCGGCCGTCGGGTCGCGTCAGCGAGATGACCCCATGATCGGAACGCAGTACGACGGCCGTGATCCCGGGGCCGCGGCTGCGCCGCACGTCGACCTCGACGCCGAGCCTGACAGCGAGCCATCCGGCGAGCAGGGGAACACTCGGGTTGCCGCCAGCGCCGCTGACGGACACGTCGGTGACCTGGTCGAAGCGGTGGTCGAGCGCCGCTGCGAGCGTCGCCCGCCAGGGCGTGAGGCGACTCCACGCCAGATCGGTGTCACCCGGTGCGTAGCTCGTCGCCAGTCGCGTGAGTGCGTCGAGGGGCTTCGGGCTGGCGGCGGCATCGGTGATGCGTCGCCCGCCGAGCCGGCCGAGGGGGCTCTGCGCCGGCACGGCCGGGGCGTCGGCCGGCCACCAGATGACGATGGGCGTGTCCGGTAGCAGCAGCGGCGTGACGACGGAGTCGGCGTGCTCGCCAAGGGAGCCGTATGTTCGAAGAACCACGCACTCACCGGGGCCGTTCGCATGGATCTCGGCGTCGAGCCGGGACTTCGAGGACGGTGCGCGCGGGATGACGATCAGGATGCGACACGGGTTTTCCCGCGCCGAATCCCGGGCGGCCGCCATCGCGTCGCCCAAGCCCCGTTCGCCGACAGAGACGACGAGCGTCAGGACCGCGCCGACTGTCGACACGCCTTCCCTGCGCCGAACTCGCGTCAGGGCCGCGGCGACCTCCGCTGCCGTCGTGTCGACGAGGTCGACGCTCATGGCCGCCGCCAGGTGCGGCCGTCGCGAGCGAGCATCTCGTCGGCGGAGGGCGGTCCCCAGGTGCCGGCCGGGTAGCGCTGCGGCCTGCGAGTCGACCAGAAC
Source organism: Mycobacteriales bacterium (assembly GCA_046715235.1). GTDB lineage: Bacteria > Actinomycetota > Actinomycetes > BP-191 > BP-191 > JBKJZO01. Next base: position 1,300 of record JBKJZO010000062.1, on the reverse strand, counting down.
GCGGTGAGCGGATCGACGACCTGCCAGGAGAGGTCGATCTCCTCGCTGCTGGGGAACAACGGCGGGTCCCCGAGCAGGACGTCGAGCAGCAGCCGTTCGTAGGCCTCGGGGCTGCGCTCGGTGAACGCCTCGCCGTACGCGAAGTCCATGTTGACGTCGCGCACCTCCATCGCGGTGCCAGGCACTTTGGAGCCGAAGCGCACGGTCACACCCTCGTCGGGCTGCACGCGGATGACGAGCGCGTTCTGCCCGAGCTCCTCCGTGGCGGTGGCTGTGAACGGAAGATGCGGTGCCCGCTGGAACACGATCGACAGCTCGGTGACCCGGCGGCCCAGCCGCTTGCCGGTGCGGAGGTAGAACGGCACGCCGGCCCAGCGCCTGGTGTCGACCTCGAGGCGTACGGCGGCGTAGGTCTCGGTGCGGGACCTGTCGGGGATGCCGTCTTCCTGGTGGTAGCCGCGCACGAGCTCGCCGCCCTGCCAGCCCTCGGCGTACACGCCGAAGGCAGAGCCGGTCGCCAGGTCCGGGGGCAGCTTTATCGCACCGAGCACCTTGAGCTTCTCGGTGCGCAGGGCTCCGGCCTCGAACGAGACAGGCTCTTCCATCGCGGTGAGTGCGAGCAGCTGCAGCAGGTGGTTCTGGACGACGTCGCGTGCGGCGCCGATGCCGTCGTAGTAGCCGGCGCGCCCGCCGATGCCGATGTCCTCGGCCATCGTGATCTGGACGTGGTCGACGTAGCCCCGGTTCCAGATCGGCTCGAACAACGTGTTGGCGAAGCGAAGGGCCAGCAGGTTCTGGACGGTCTCCTTGCCCAGGTAGTGGTCGATCCGGAACACCGATTCGGGCGGGAAAACCTGGTCGAGCACCCGGTTGAGCTCGCGCGCGCTGGCCTGGTCATGCCCGAACGGTTTCTCGATGACGACGCGACGCCAGCTCGTGCTGTCGCCCGCAGACAGGCCGCTGCGCTTGAGCTGGTCGAGTACGGCGGCGAAGAACTTGGGCGGGATCGACAGGTAGAACGCATGGTTGCCGTCGGTGCCGCGCACCCGGTCGAGGTCGTGGATCGTCTGCACCAGCCGGTCGAACGCCGCGTCGTCGGCGAAGTCGCCTGGTACGAAGCGACAGCCGTCGGCGAGTTGTGCCCAGACGTCCTCGCGAAAGGGTGTTCGCGCGTACTGCTTCACCGAGTCGTGCACGACCTGCATGAAGTCCTGGTCGGCCCAGTCGCGGCGGGCGAAGCCGGTGAGTGCGAACCCCGGCGGCAACAGGCCGCGATTGGCGAGGTCGTAGACAGCGGGCA
>JBKJZO010000061.1:0-13744 GCA_046715235.1 Mycobacteriales bacterium | reverse complement strand
GTTCTGGGCGATACGCGGCGAAATGTCGTCGCAGTGGGTTACTCAAGCGCCTTCCGCTGGTCCTCGTCGTACAGGTCGAGTGCCAGCTGCAGCTCGCGTGCCTGGTACGCCGCATCCGACGGCTGGTTGAGCCAGTCCGCACGCGCCAGGCCGCGCGCAGCCGTCAGCACCGGCTGGATGTGCGCGGTGGCGAGTGCGACCGCACGCTTGGTCTCGGCGCGACCGATCGCCCAGCCGGCGGCGAGGCACAACAACAGCAACGGCAGGAAGACCAGCAGCTTGCCCATGTCAGCCGCCTGGCGTCGGGACCGGCGCGCCCGGCCCGATGATGGTCGGCTGATACGGGTTGCAGCCGCGCTCGATGCACTTGGCCTTGAGGTACTGCTCGATGCCGCCGTAGCCCGCGATCTCAGCCTGCCGCTTATCGGCGTCGGCTCGGGCGACAGCGACCTGCGCGCGCGCTGCCGCCTCGTCGGCCTCGGCCTTCGCTCTCGCCGCATTCGCCTGCGCCACGTTGTTCTGTTCGGCGGCGATCGCCTGCACGAGATCGGCGTTGGTCGGAATGGGCTTCTGCACGAGAGCGGACCAGCCGTGGAAGAACTCCTCGTTGTTGGTCTGCCGCTTGACGATGCTCGCGATCTGCTCGTTGACCTGCCGTTCGATCTCCGACTTCACCGCGGGGTCGTTGTACAGCTTGCGCCATTCGTAGTTCTGCGCGATGCGATCCAGCGTCGTGTCGAGCGGCTGCTGGACGACGATGCGCAGCATGTTCCGCCAGCCATCCGACGTCGTGTCGCCCTCCATAAATGCCAGGTACCTGTTGCCGAGCGTCTCGTGGAAGCGCCGCAACGTCTGGCAGTCGGACTTCAAGGTGAAGTTGATGCTCACCGGCACACTCAGCTCGACGTTGTCTTTGCTCACGACCTTGATGACGTCGCCGTCGGAGTTCTTCGCACCCGTTGCCTCGAAAATGCGTTGGTTGGTCGGGTACAGGTAGTGCCTGTCGCCCGGGCCATGCCACTTCCGCGTCGAGATAGGCACGCAGTCCGCGAACTTCTTGGACGACAGCGGTCCACCCCGGTAGTGCAACGCAACCTGGTCAGCAGCCGTTGACACGTTGGTGAACGACGAGGCCACCGTGATGACGAGAATTACGACCACGACGATCGAACCGATTCCGATGATGCGGGCCTTTTTCACGCTGTTCCTCCGATTGTTCACGGGACCATCAGTTGGCGGCTGGGTGCGGACCGGCCGAAAGGGGCGCTTCAATGCGCTGCCGCGGACTCGGCCGATGACCCGGGGTCACTGCCGGTGTAGATGTCGGGCTCGACGTAGACGACTCGTGCGATCGGTACGGCCTCGCGCACTCGCGCCTCCGCGTCGTTGATCGCCTTCGCCACGTCGGCGAACGCGAGATCGGCGCGCATCGACACCTTCGCTGCGACCAGCAGCTCCTCCGGCCCGAGGTGCAGGGTCTTGAGGTGGATCACCCGGCCGATCTGCGCGGACGACGACAGCGCGGTCTTGATGTCGCGGACCTGCGCAGGCGTGGCCCCCTCACCGAGCAGCAAGCTTTTGGTCTCGATCGCGAGGATGATCGCGATGATGCCGAGCAGTACGCCGATCGACATCGTGCCGAGCGCGTCGAACAGGCTGTCACCGGTGACGACGGTCAGCGACACACCAATCAGGGCGAGGATGAGTCCGACCAGCGCGCCGAGGTCCTCGAGCAGGATTACCGGTAGTTCGGGCGATCGGGAGTGCCGGATGAAAGCGATCCAGCCCTCACTGCCGCGCACGTGATTGGCCTCGATGATCGCCGTGCGGAACGAAGCCGACTCGAGCAGGATCGCGACGACGAGGACGCCGATCGCGACCGCGGGCCGATCGAGCTCCTCGTGGTGCTTGTACTTCTCGTAGCCCTCGAACAGCGCTAACAGTGAACCCAACGTGAAGAGCACGACGGCGACGACGAACGCGTAGAAGTAGCGCGCGCGGCCGTAACCGAACGGATGCTCCTCATCGGCGGCCCGCCGCGCCTGGCGCCCCCCGAACAGCAGCAGCCCCTGGTTACCCGCGTCGGCCACCGAGTGGACCGCCTCCGCGAGCATCGACGCGGAACCAGTGATGGCAAACGCCACGAACTTCGACACCGCGATGCCCGTGTTGGCCAAGAGCGCGGCGACGACCGCTTTGGTCCCCCCCGAGGCGCTCACTGCCGGATGCGCGCCTTCAGCTCGGTGATGACGTCGACCGGTGTCGGATCGAGACCGAGCAGCAGCGCGAGGTACGTCGACGCGAAGTCGCCGAGCGCGATCAACGACGCAATGCGCGCCATCGGCGTAGCGCCTTCGGCCTGGATGACGTCGACGGCGATCCCCCGCTCGGCGGCGAGCTCCGCGGAGGCGTCAGCCCGGCGGGCAACCTGCGGGTGCTCGTCCTCTTCACGCAGGACGACGAGGCGCAGCGGCGTGCCTGTGCCGGACTCACGCCCGGCTGGGCCGTCGAACGCGACGACCTGGTTGTGGTTGCTCTCAGGGAGCACACCCGCCGTCGATGGCGCCTTCGCGTTCTCGGCAAGCTGGCACGAGAAGCGGTTGGCCGCGACGCCGGCGAGCGGAGAGCTGCCCCAGATGAGCGGCCAGGTGCCGGCCAGCGAGACGGCGAGGGTCTTCGCCGGGTTGAGGAAGGTGTCGCGAGCCGGGCCGTAGCGCTCCGTCAGGGTGTCGAGCAGATCGGCCGTCTCGGCGTACACATCGGCAACGGCGCGGGTCAGGTCGAGGCTGGCCGCCATCGTGATGAGCGGCACGGCCAGCGACCACATGCTGGCCCGCGGTTGCCTGCCACCGGGAACCGCCGCGTAGGGACCCCGCTCGGACGTGCGATCCGCGAGCGCCGACCCGGCCGCGCCAACCGAGAACAGCCGGCATCCCCGGCGCAGTGCCTCGTCGGCCGCGGACAGCGTTTCCTCCGTGGTGCCGGAGCAGGAGACCGGCGCGACGAGGTCGGCCGGGCCGACCCAGCCGGGCAGTCCGTAACCGCGATGCGTATAGACCGGCACAGGACACGAAGTCCCGAGTACGGCGGCCAGCACGTCGCCAGCCATCGCGGAGCCGCCCATCCCGGCTACGACGATCGCCCGCGGACGACCTTCGGCCGCCAGCTCCGTGAAGTCGATCTCACTCGATGTGAAAGCGGCTTCGCGCACCTGTGCCGATGCGGACGCCGCCGCCAGAAGCATCTCCGACGGGTCACCCGAGGAGATCGCGTCGGCGTCGTCCAGCAAGTACTCGTTGATCTCGCTGCGATCGCTCAAGACGGCCGCTCGGCTTCCTCGATGAGCAGCACGGGGATGTCGTCACGGACCGGATAACGCAGCCCGCACCCGGTGCACGCCAGCACATCCTCCGCGTCCTTGGCTTCGAGCGGGGCGTGGCAGTCAGGGCACGCAAGCAGTTCGAGCAGTGCTGGATCGAGATTCACCGGTCAGCCTTTCCGGACAAGGGCGAGTACGTCGTCGCGCAGGCGCTCCATGGTGGGCCCGTCGGTCGCCTCCGCGTTGAGCCGCAGCAGCGGCTCGGTGTTGGACGCACGCAGGTTGAACCACCAGTCGGCGGCGGTGACCGTGAGCCCGTCAAGATGGTCGATCGTGACGCCCTCCTCGCCGGCGTACTGCGCTTCCACATCGGCCATGACCGCCTGCTGATCGCCCACGGTCGAGTTGATCTCGCCCGACGAGGGGTAGCGCGCGTACTCCGCGAGCAACTGCGAGAGCGTGCCGTCCTGCTCCCCGAGCGCCCCGAGCGTGTGCAACGCCGCGAGCATCCCGGAGTCGGCGCGCCAGAACTCGCGGAAATAGAAGTGCCCCGAGTGCTCGCCGCCGAAGATCGCGCCGGTGCGTGCCATCTCGGCCTTGATGAAGGAATGACCCACCCGGGTGCGGACCGGCGTACCGCCGAGCTCGGTGACGATCTCGGGCACCGCGCGACTGGTGATCAGGTTGTGAATGACCGTCGCGCCGGGCTCGCGGCGCAGCTCGCGGGCCGCGACGAGAGCGGTGATCGTGCTCGGGTTGACCGGCTCGCCGCGTTCGTCGACGACAAAGCAGCGGTCTGCGTCGCCGTCGAAAGCCAGGCCGATGTCGGCACCCTCGGCGATGACGCGCTGCTGCAGATCGACGAGGTTGGCGGGCTCGATCGGGTTGGCCTCGTGATTGGGGAACGAGCCGTCGAGTTCGAAGTACATCGGCACGATGTCCAGCGGCAAGCCGCCGAGCACTGCGGGGGTGGTGTAGCCGCCCATGCCGTTGCCCGCGTCAACCACGACCTTCAGCCGGCGGATCCCGGTCAGGTCGACGAGCGAATGCAGGTGCCTCGCGTACGCCGACAGCATGTCCTCGTCGCGCGCGCTGCCCGGAGTAGCGGCGCCGGCGTCAGGAATCGTGCCCGTCGTCAGCCAGTCACGGATCTGCCCGAGTCCGGTGTCCTGCCCGACCGGCTTGGCGCCGGCGTAACAGAGCTTGATGCCGTTGTACTTCGCCGGGTTGTGACTCGCGGTGAACATCGCTCCGGGGACGTCGCGGTGGCCCGAAGCGAAGTAGAGCTGGTCAGTCGAGGCGAGGCCGATGCGGACGACGTCGACGCCCTGCGACATGACCCCGGCGGCGAACGCCTCGCTCAGCCCGACGCCCGACTCGCGCATGTCGCGGCCGATGACGATCGACGTAGCCGGGCGGATGAGAGCACCGAACGCGCGGCCAATGTCGCGGGCCAGGTCCTCGTCGAGCTCGTCAGGGACGACCCCGCGGATGTCGTATGCCTTGATGAGTGTGGAGACGTCGCGCAACAGGAACATCCTCGGGGCCGGCCGACAAGACGCCCGGATGCTACCCGTCGACGTCCGCTCTTGGCTGGCCGCCGGTCCTGGAGGAGTTAGCTCTTCTTCTTCGCGGCGAGCTGCAGGACGCGATCCAGGGGCACCGGAGAGCCTTCTTCGCGCCAGGTTTTGTGCTCACAGCGGTGGCAGGACGTCATCATCACCGACTGGCCCCCGGTCATGACCATCGAGATCGTCGTTACAGCCGCGCTCTCGCACTCGTCGCACGTGGAAGGCATGAACAGACGCTCCGTGGGTCGGTGGCCGTTGGCCCTCCATCGGCCGAATCGCAAAATCCCTTAAGCGTCAGGAACCGGCCGGCTGGGCGGGTGAGCGCAGCATCCGCAGATGGCCACGGCGGAGGCCGTCGCCAGGGAGTTCGAGGAACGCCTCCTCGCGGACGGCGTCGGCAATCGCCTCGAGGTCGTCGACCCGCTGGCCGCGCCCGCCGATGACGATCTCGCGCCGGACGACTTCCCAGCCGCGCGGTGCGGTGAGGCGCGCGGCGTGCTCGCGGCACAGGTCGTAGCAGTGCGGCTCGTGCACCGGGGCGAGCGGTCCGACGACAGCCGCGCGGTCGGCATACACGTAGGTCAGCGTCGCGATGGCCGCGTCGCCGCAGGCCGTTCGTGAGCAACGCCGAGATGGGGTCACGGGCGCGACAGTAGTAGGCACAGCCAGGCGGAGCCATCACCGTGGGCCGTGTCGTCGGTAGGCTTTGTTTCGTGGAATCCCACCAGCATGCCGAGGTACGGCGGCAGGCGCGTCGCCGGCGCGACCGGCGCGGTCGCGGGCTGCGCGGGCGGCTGGTGCCACCGCAGTTGCCGCTCTCGCGGCGTCCTACCGAGCAGTTCGACGACCTGGTGCTCGATGCGGTCGAGCACCTCGACTCACGGTGGCGGGAGCAGCTCGCTGCGCTTCAGTTCGCTGTCGAGGATGTGCCGCCGCCTGAGCTGCTCGTCGACGAGCACGGGCAGCCCGCCGTACCGCTGGCCAAACTCATCGGAGCGGTCGCGGATAAGAAGGGGCAGATCCACCCGCCGCGCGTCGTGATCTTCCGCCGGCCGATCGAGGCCAGGGCCCGCGGCGCGATCGACCTGGCCGGCCTCGTGCACGACGTCGTCGTCGAGGAGGTCTCGCGCTATCTCGGGCTCGATCCCGACGTCGTCGACCCGCTCCCCGACGAGGAGTAACCGCTACGGGCGGGTGATCAGCCAGGCCCCGGCGTCGTGAGCCACCTCAGGTCGCGGTACTCCGGCGAGCGGCTGCGACTGCAGGCCCAGCGACGTGCTCAGCGTGCCGCCGGAGTTGTTCTCGGTCGTGATCCGCACGCCGTAGACAGGCGCGGAGTTGCCGCTCGGCGTCACCAGCACCGGCAACGGGTCGCCGCGGCCGAACGCCGTCGACAGCGCTATCACGACCAGCTTGCCCTGCTCGATCGGCACGACCTTTGTCTTGGCGGTCCGTGCCTTCCCGATCAGCGGAACTTGGGTCAACGTGAGCTCCGCCGGCCCGTCGGGCGCGGCGAACATGAACGCTGTGTCCGCGCTGGCATCGGCCCGGTTGTCGGTCGTCAACGCGGGACCCGACAGGGGCTCCATGCCGGCGGAGACCAGAAAGTCGATGCCGGGTCCGGTCTCGCCCCGAATCTCCGCGTGCGCGCCGGCGAGCACCGGCGGTCCGTCGCTCTCGACGCGCAATGACGCGGACTTGCCCTCGAGCACCTTCGTCAGCGATACGGCGACGACCCGCTCCGCCGCGACCTCGACCTCGGCCAGCTCGACCGGCACGAACTGACCGTCCTGCCGGGCGAGTTCGACGCGTACCAAAGCGGGATCGCGGCCCGGGTTGACCAGGACGAGCGTCCGGTCGCCCGCGCCACCCGGCAACGCACCGACGGTGACAAACTCTGACGGCGGAGCCGAGCGCGGCAGCCAATCGATGCCGCTGGGCACCTGCTTGACCAACCGGGTCCGCCGGATCGCGGGCGAGACGCGGCCGGCGACCGCCTCGACCCGTACGGCGAGCCAGGGCTCGTCCGGCGCCCACTTGCTCAACTGCTGTGCCAACCGCGACCGCGGCCCGACCGTGATGCCGGTCGAGCCCGGTACGTCGAGCCGGCCGGCTTTCGAGTAGACCGACACGTTCACCAGCGCCGAATCGTCGTACGGATTGATCAGTAGCAGCAGGCTTTCGTCGTTGATAGTGGTCGCCGCGCCGATGAACCAACTGTTGGCCACCGGCGGCTCGCACCGTACGGACGAAAGCCCGCGCAGCGGTCCGGACTGTGCGCGGGAAACTTGCTCCACCGCAAGCCCACCCGCCTGCGGCCCCGCAGCTGTGGCGACGACAGCGGTAGCGGCCGCGGTCGATCCGTTGACCACACCGATCTCGCCGCCGGATTCGGTGAGCTGCGCCTCCTTGGCGTCCTTGGTCAGGGCGACGGTGCTCACGGTCACCTCGCCGGCGCTGCTCGTGCCAGCCGTCAGGCGCGACTCGACAACCGGCGTCTTCAGCAGCTCGGGGCAGACGTCGATGCTGCCGACGACCGGAACGTTCGTCGCCGCAAGTGCCTTGGAGCGCGGTGCGCGGTCGGGGCGAGTCGTGTCCGCCACGACTACGCCCAATGCCATCACCAACAGCAGCACCAGGGGCGCGGGCGGCGATTGCCGCGCTCGCTCTCCGGTCGCAACGCCACGTGGGAAGAGCGACGCGACCCGGCCGGCCCACTGCCCGACGGGAGGCAGCTTGTTGCTCGGCACTTTCATGTGCGGGCGCTTCACGCCGGCACACCCGAGAGGTCTTCGACCGCATGTGGCTTGTCGTCCTCGACGACCCCTTCGGCGGTCTCCTCCTCCGCGCGCCGGACGTTGGGCGCCGCGAGAATGAGCGCGAGCAACAGCAGCGCTCCCTGGATGAATAGCGCGCTACGCCGGGTGGACCCGTCGGGTGCGACCGTCACCGTCGCGCCTGAGGACGGCACGCGGACTGCGCGGGCCCAGCCCCAGGCTCGCGCCGGCTGAACAGCCGCCGTCGTGGTGACCTGCCATGGGCCGCTGGCGTCCTCGCTGACGACGAGCAGCCGTCCCGGCCGGCCCGGCGGTACGACGATCTGGCCGGTCCTGGGATCGGCCGGGAGCACCCGAGGCGGGCTGTTGCGCAGCGTCCCCAAAGACGGCGCGCGCAGCAGCTGAGACTCCTCCGCCGCACCCGGCTCGAGCAGGAGCACACGCCCAGTCGGCGCAAGGACCCGCCACATCTGCACGCCCGCGCGTTCGTCCGCGCGCTCGCGGGTCAGGGCCGGCTGCGCGTCGAGGGTGGCCGCCAGGGCCGGCGGGGCGGGTGCGCGCACCACGACGAACCGCACGCCGTACGTCGACAACGCCTGCCCCGCGTCGCTGCCGCGGCGAGCCGCCAGGTCGGCCACGACGACGTCGAGCCGGGTCCGCACGCTTGACCGAGGCAGCAGCTGGTCGTCGCCCACAGTGCCCCCGTCGAGACTCGTCACGCTGTAGCGCAAGTTCTCCGGAGTGGGTGCCGGTCGCAGCCACAGCGCCCGCAGTCCGTCCTGCTGCTCCCCCTGCGCGACGACGTACTGCGGGAGCGAGACGACGGTGTGCCGACCCAGGGGCCGGGCCGCGCCGCGCATCGTCCACGTGCCCAGCGCCAGCAGCGGCCCGATCAGCGCGAGTGCCCCGATGAGCAAGGCAGTCGGCTGTCGCCAGCCGAAACTGACGCGCCCTAGCAATCTGTGCCCGCCGCTCGCGCCGATGACGGCGGCCGTGATGATCGCGCCTCCCGCCACCAGCAGCGCGGGGCCGGGCCAGCCGGCGACGGACTCGGCCCGTGTCGCGATGACCGCGAACGCCATCGCCGCAACCGCGACGATCCAGCAGGCGAGAGCCGCGGCGCGGCGCTTGGGGTCGGAGCGAAGGAGCGCGGGTACGGCGGCGAGAAGCAACACGAACGGCAGCACCCGCGGGGGCATCGCCTCGCCACCGGGGCGCAGGAGAACCGCGTTGACCGCGCGCAGTGGCAGCACCGGCGGCTCGGGCGTCAGCCCGCGAAGCAGCACGCCGGGCGTCGAGGCGAATCGCAGCGACCATGGCATGAGCACCGCGAACGCCGTGGCAAGCACACTCAGGGCCGCGAGCAGCCGCCGTACGCTGACTGCGCGCGCCGCCTCACCCTCGCGCACGGCCAGAAAACCGACGCCGCCGAGCATCACCATGGCGGCGAGCAACCACAGCTGCGGCACGAACGCCGCACCGACCGCGAGTGCGAGACCTGCGACGAACGCGTGCCGCCAGCCGCCGACAGCCGGGTCGACAGAAATCGCGCGGTACGCCGACGACGCAATCAGTGGGAGAACGACCGCGGCAACCGCGACGTCGAGGCGACCTCCGGCGACGGCGCCAGTCACCGCCGGCAGAGTGGCGTAGGCAACCGCCGCCCAGATGCGCAGAGCGAGCGAGCCGGTCGCCCGGCGTACCGCGAAGTAGGCCGACAACGCCGCGAGCGGCACGCACAGCAACAATGCAATGTCGACGGCGAGCCAGGGCTTGCCGAACAACGCCGACGCGGCGGCGGCGAACAGCGCGATCCACGGCGGCGCTGCGGCCGCGGAGCCGCTGCCGACGTCGTGAACCGGCGCCGCGTACACGGACCACAGGTCTGCGGCGCTGTCCGGCGGGGGGAGCAGCAGGGAGCTGACGAGCGACCCGCTGCCGAACAGCCCGCGCGCCGCGATCAGCGAAACCGAGACCAGCGCGAGAGCCAGCAGCACCGGCGGCCGCCGGAGTACGGCGAGCGCGCGCGAGCCGCGGGATGCAACGGCGATCTCGTCGCTGGGAGCCGTGACGTCGTCGTCGTCGCCTCCGGTCGCCAGCCCGGGCTCGGCCGCGCCACCGGTCAGCCAGTCGCCGGCCGCCTCGAGGTAGCCGCGCAGCCGCGCGGCCCGGCCCGCGAACAACTGCCGAAACTCGCGGTCCTTGACCTTGCGGGTCGTCAGCCGCCTCGTCCTCGCCCGAATCAGGGAAGGCACGTGGCGCAGGTTCCAGCCGATCGCGCGCAGCTCGTCGGTCGCCGCGTGCACCTGGCGCGTCAGTAGGAAACCCGCGGTCCGCAACAGCGCTCCGACCAACAGGCGCGGGATGTTCCACACAAGGCTCAGCGCCGAGACGTTGGCCAGCGTCACGGCCAACGAGTGCCTGCGGTCGAGCTCGCTCGCCCGGCCGACGGCGCAGCGGATCCGGCGGCGACCGGTCGACGACGCCCGCGCATGCCTGACCCGCGACGCCGGCGCGACGACGACGCGATGGCCGGCGGCATTGGCCCGCCAGCCGAAGTCGATGTCGTCGCGGAAAATCGGCAACCGCGGGTCGAACCCGCCGAGCTCGTCCCACACGTCCCGCCGTACCAGCATCGCCGCACTGCCGACCGCGAGCACGTCGCGTACGGCGTCGTGCTGACCCTGGTCGAACTCGCTGCCCTCGAGCCCGGTCTCCTTGCGCCCCGAATGGTCGATCGTCAGCCCGACCTCGACGAGCAGCCGCGGGTCGTCCCAGTCGCGCACCTTCGGACCGACCACCGCGGCCGTTGGCGACGACTCGGCGAGCTCGATCAGCCGTAGCAGCGCGTCCGGCTCCGGCGCGACGTCGTCATGCAGCAGCCAAATCCAGTCGGCGCCATCGGTCGGTTCGGGCAGGTCGTCGAACTCATCGTCGGCGGGCTCGTCGTCCTCCTCGCCGTCATGCCTGCTGTCGTATCTGATGTCGTACGGACCGTAGGTCTCGAAGCCGTCGCCGCCGTCATCCTCGTCCTCGAACAACTCCTCAGCGCGCAGCGGAAACGGCCGGTGGGGCTGTGGTGCGGGCAGTGGCCCGAGGTTGCCGATATGAGCGACTCCGGCGGCCACCGCGGCGCCGAAGCCCGTGTTGCGGCCGATGGTGACGATGTCGTCTTGGTGGATCTCCTCCGCGAGCAGCGCCCTGGTGGCATCGACGCTGCCGGTGTCGACGGCGATGAGCAGGTCTGCAGGCCGGATCTGGCCGACGATCGCGGCGAGCACCTCGGGCAGCCACCGGACGCCGTCGTGAGCGACCAGGATCGCCGTTACGCGGTGCTGCGGAAGGATCTGCCGCGCAGCCTGGGGAGACATCAACCGTCCGAGTCAGTCCGCCGGCGGTGCTGAGCGCACCGCCGTGGAGGTCAACCGATTAGTTCGCCGCAAGACGCGGCGCGCGCGCCTGCTCCCCCGCTCGCGATAGGTCAGCCTACGCCGCCGCGGGCTGGCCCACGGGCCGGCAGTCCGGCGTACCGTCAGCTCGCCTGGCGCTTGAGACGGCGGCGCTCGCGCTCGGAGAGCCCGCCCCAGATGCCGAAGCGCTCGTCGTTCGCCAGTGCGTACTCGAGGCACTCGGTCCGCACCTCGCAGCCGACGCAGATGCGCTTGGCCTCACGGGTGGAGCCACCCTTTTCCGGAAAGAACGCTTCCGGGTCGGTTTGGGCGCACAGCGCGTTTTCCTGCCACGACAGCTCCTCCGGCAAACCCGGATCGTCGGCGGTCTCGGTCAGCTCGCTCATGATGAGAGTCACGACGTCTCCTCGACCTGGGGCGGCCGCACCTGCGTCGAAGACGCGAACGGCTGCACAGGACGTCGATGGCCGTCCGCGGGGACGGCCAGTAATGGCGCGCAGGAATCACCCGGGGGAAGCCGGAGCGGGGGCGCGAATAACATGGGTGTGATTACAGACCTGTGAGACACGCCGCGTCAAGAGCTGGCGTTGTCAGATGGGTGTGCTAACGGGCAATCTTTCCGTCACCGGGCGATAGCTCTGCGCTACCGGCGCGGCGTCGTTCGCCGTTGCTGGGCCGCCGCGTCGAGGTCGATCACGCCAGGACGCGCGCCACCGGCTTGAGCTACCCGATCGCTGCGCGTGGTCAGGTCCAGCGGCGGCTGGCCCGGTTCGACACCATGCTCGCGCCGCCACCGGGTCGCGTCGCGGGCGTCGCGCCGCCGGTCGACGACGCCGACAAGCCGCTTGGCGATGCCCCGACGTTCGCGGGCGTTCAGCGACGAGGCGAAGTCCTCGAGTACGTCGCGCAGGATCCGGTCGCGCTCGGCTTCGAGAGCGACGTCGCGGTCGTCGAGGTAGCGGACGAGAGCGTCACCGCTGGTCTGCACCCGGCGTACGCCGGCCTCGAGGACCGCCTGCGCGCCGGTGAGGATCCCGGTGCTGCCGTGGAAGTCGTTGCGTGCCTCTTGCACCTGCGCGAGCAGTTCCGCGCCGGTCTCGCGCAACGTGTCCCGGGCGGCCTGCGCGGTGGCAACGGCGCTGTCGGCGCGCCTGGCCTGCGCGTCGAGCAGCGCGAACTGCGCGGCGTACCGCTCCGCCGTGACGCGCTGGAACTCGGCCATGACCGCCATCGACTGGCGTACGGCATCCGCGATCTGCTCGATCTGCTGGTGCATGGCGGCGAGCTGCGGCTCAGGGGAAACGTCGCGGGCAACGGCCGCCTTGCGGGCGAGTTCCTCGATGCGCTCAGCGAGTCCGGCGTGCAGCGGGTTGTCGGCCGCGCGGTGTCTGCTCATCAGCTCTCACCTGGAGCTCGGGCCGCCGTAGCGGCAGGCCTGATTCACCGCCGAGGTTAGGCGAGCGGGAGCACCGTGACCGCGCGACGCGCCGCAGCGAGGCGCTCGGCGCCGACGTCGCCGTACGCCGTCGTGCGCTGTTTTGCTGGCCGTCCGATGCCGATTGCGATCCCTTCGAGCTCGTCGACCGACTTGCGCGAGCCGTGCTCGGAGCCGGCCATGCGGCTGATGGTTTCCTCCATCAGGGTGCCGCCAAGGTCGTTGACGCCGCCCCGCAGCACCTGGCGTACGCCGTCGACGCCGAGTTTGACCCAGCTGGCCTGGATGTTGGCGATGCGGCCGTGCAGCAACAGGCGGGCCATCGCGTGGACCGCCCGGTTCTCCTCCGTCGTCGGGCCCGGCCGCGCGACACCAGCCAGGTAGATCGGCGAGTTCTGGTGCACGAACGGCAGCGGCACGAACTCGGTGAACCCGCCGGTCTCGTCCTGGATGCGGGCGATGAGGCGCAAGTGCGCGACCCAGTGGGCGGGGCTGTCGACGTGGCCGTACATCATCGTGCTGGTCGTCGGGATGCCGATGCGATGCGCGGTCGTGACGACCTGGATCCACTGCGCCGTCGGCAGTTTGCCCTTGGTGAGGATCCAGCGGACGTCGTCGTCGAGGATCTCGGCGGCGGTGCCTGGCAGGCTGTCGACGCCGGCTTCGCGCGCCTTCGTCAGCCAGTCCTCGATCGACAGTCCGGTGCGCGCGACGCCGTTCATCACCTCCATCGGGCTGAACGCATGCACGTGCATTTCCGGGACGCGCCGCTTCACCTCGGTGGCCAAATCGAAGTACGCCGTGCCGGGCAGGTCGGGGTGGATGCCGCCTTGCATGCAGACCTCGGTGGCGCCCTTGCTCCACGCTTCCTCTGATCGGTCTGCCACCTCCGTGAGAGTGAGGGTGTAGGACTCGTCGTCGACCTCTCGCTGCGCGAACGCGCAGAAGCGGCACCCCACGTAGCAGACGTTCGTGAAGTTGATGTTGCGGTTGACGACGTACGTGACGTCATCGCCGACAGCGTCGGCCCGCAGCCCGTCGGCGACCTGGCACAGGGCATCGAGCGCATCGCCGTCGGCGCGGAACAGCGCGAGGGCTTCGTCATCGGTGATCGCTCGGTGCATCTCGGCCTTGGCGAGCGCCGAACGGATCTCGGCATCGAGGCGCTCGGGTGCGATCCGGCTGTGCGCCCACGCCGTGGTCGCCACGGGCAGGCCGGCCTCGCTGTACAC
>JBKJZO010000060.1:0-10803 GCA_046715235.1 Mycobacteriales bacterium | reverse complement strand
GGCTTGCGCCGCCCCACCCCACGAATGCCGCCTGGCTTACGACGTCATCCTTCGTGCGGTGTTGCCGTGAACTAGCTGCCGGCGATCGTGAAGGTCACGAGTCCGGTGTAGACGCCCGCCTGGGTTGACGACGGGGCATTGAGGGTGAGCGAACCGTTGAGCTCGACCGAACCGGCACCGTTGTTGGCGTGTGCGAACGCGTGCGGCGCGTTGCCCAAGCCCAGGGTTCCGGGGTCGGCCGGGGCCACTGCCGGGGAGGCAGCCGGGTGGTTGGTAACCGTGACCGGGTTGGCCGGGCTGAGACCGTTGCCCGGGGTGTAGGTCGGCACCAGAGCGGTCAGGCCGACGTTCTGCCCGTTGATCTGGCCCGTGCCGCCGTTGGTGAGCGTTCCGGCGAAGGCCGAAGCGGTCCACGGCAGGTTGCCGGCGCGGGTGTCGCTGATGTTGATGTCAGCGAACGGCGCGCTGGCCGAGAACATCGTGCCGCCCGGGTTGAGGGCGAGCACCCCGAGGTTCAGCGGGTTGGCCGGGGTATACGGGGTGTCGATGATGAGCGTTCCGACCGGGATCTCACCGCGGATGGTCTGCGGGTCGGGATCGTAAGCCGGCGCCGTCGCGGTGAAGGTGACCGCAGGCGACGTCGAACCGGTGAAGTTCGCCGGGTTGGTGGGGGTGAACGTCGCGGTCAGCGAGTGCGGACCAACGACGAACGACGGGCTGATGCTGGCGACACCAGAACCGTTGACCGGCGCGCTGCCGATCGAGGCCGCACCGTCGAAGAACTCGACGGAACCGACCGGCGTACCGCTAGCGGCGGAGACCGTCGCGGTGATCGGCGTGGGCGTGCCAGCGGTCACGTTGCTCGGGACTGAGAGCGCCGTGGTCGTGGCCTGCGCGGCCGCACTGATGACGTACGTGATGGCCGGCGAGGTGGAGCCGGTCTGCGGGCCAGCGGTCGAGGTGAACACCGCTGTGATCGAGTGCGATCCCGCGGCAAGCGCGGCAGTCGTCACGGATGCTGTACCGGTGGCACCAGCAGCAACGGGCTGCGCGGCACCGAGGGCGGCAGCGCCGTCCATGAACTGCACCGAGCCGGCTTCGAGCGTGCCGTCATCGGCGGTGATGTTGGCGGTGAACGTGACGGACGTGCCCACGACCTGCGGGCTCGCCGGCGCGGCGGTCACCGTGGTGGCCGTGCCGTTCGTGCTCGGCGGAACAACTTCGGAGTACGTCGTCGGGCTGCTGAAGTTCAGCCGTCCGTTGAACTCACCGAAACCGGTGTTGGTGGGGCCACCGGGGGCGAGCGAGTTGCGGCAGGTGAGCTCGAGCCGGTACTCACCGCTCAGGGTCGCCGGCGGGCTCTGCGCGTCGGCGAAGGCCTGGAAGTGGTTCGACAGCGGAACCTGACGACCGCCGGCCGGGTTGGTCGGGTAGGTGCTCTGGCCACTGTTAGCCACAACGTTGAAGCCCGCGGCCGGGAAACCCGAGCCGTAGAGCTTCACCACGAGGTTGGTGCCGCCCGGGCAGGGGCCCGACATCCCGACCGTGATGGGGGTCAGGTTGTTACCACTCGCCGGCGAGATGGACAGGGTGCCCACCTCTGCAGCGTGAGCTGCGCCGGCACCGAGGCCGACCGCAGCCGAGGCGGCGAGCACGGCTACGCCGACTCCGACCGCGCGCTTGATCGTTCTGCTAAGCATGAGATCTCTCTTTCATGAGTTGTCTTGTGAAGTTGGGGTGATGCGGGTCGAGCTGGTGGAGCAACGTACGAACTAGGGGGCGGTACGAAGCGCGGTGGAGCCACAGCTCGGGTGCGTCGCGAAGCCGTTCGCGTTGATCAGGGCGCCGTTGGTGCAGATCAGCGAGCTGCTACCGACGAACACCGTCGAGTACGGCGCGGTGCCCTCTTGCGAGGTGGGGATCACGTTGTAGACGGCACGCTTGCCGTCGAAGTCCGGGCTCGGAACAGCCGCGAGGCCGCCGTTGATCTTGCCGAGGACCGAGTTGCCGTGGACGTCGGGGATGGCGTTGGTGGACTGCTGCAGCCACTTGCCTGCCGAGTAGGGGGTGATGCTGTTGTTGTCCAGCGGAATGCCGCTGTGCTCCTGGACAGGGCTGCCTGCGACCACGTCCCTGATGCACGGACGTGCGGCGACTTGGGCCTCGGTGATGCTCAGGTACGAAAGCCACGCCGCGCGCGTGCCGGAGCCGGCCTGCGGGATCAGCGCCGTGAAACCGAACTCGCAGTTGTAGATCTGCTGAAGCTCAACCTTGGTCAGGTCCTTGGGGATGTTGCTGCTTGCCGTGACGGCGTAGCCGAGGTCGTCGAACGCGAACGGGATGTAGGTCAGCTGCGTGGAGGCGGTCGCCTGGTTCAGCGAGGAGGACCGCGACCACTGGAAGCAGCCGAACGACGCGTGTGCCGGGTTCAGGGCGTTGAGCAGAGCGGTACGGCCGGCGCTCGAGCCGTTGGGACGGGGGAGGCTGGCGCAGTTGGCGGCGGCCTTCGGGGTAATCGTGCCCGAGCCGGTCGCGTCGTAGGAGCCGAGCACCTTGGTGCCACTGATGGTGATGTTGTCGGCCAGGACGTTCATCACGTCCTGCGTCGTGTCCGACCCCGGACCCGCGAGTTAACGGAAGGTCGGAGCACCATTCGGGTCCGCCTGGGCGCCACCTACGGTGGCGATGCCCATCAACCCCGCGGCGAAGACCGCCGCGACGATCGTTGTCTTCTTCACTACTGTTGTCCTTTCGGGACGGGAGTGCGCCCGACTGTTTGCCGGTCGCGATGTGCGGGAACGCGTCGTGCTAGCTGTCAGTGCAGATGGTTTGGGCTTCACCTCCCCGCCGCGGCGCGGGCCGGGTCTGCAGGACCCGGCTCTCGTCGTGTCACGAGCCTTTTGGGCCAGAGCGCCGTCGCGGGCACAAGTTGGTGAACGCCAGACATTCGGATGGTGAAAGCCACGCGTGGGGCTACTTTGCGGGAACCCCGAAGGATCACTTGGAGTCGCGCCAGGGCAGGCGAGCCACTAGGTCTCTCGCCGTCGAGGCGACACGATGGCCAACCGGCAAGGTCGCCGCGGCCACCTTGCCGACCACCGGCGCGAGCACAACCCTGGCCTTCCCCACCGCTGGCCCGGCCGCCTTGCCTACCTTGGCGAACACGGGTGCGGCGTACGGTCCGAGCTTCGCCGCCACCGGTTCTGAGCTGGCGGCGAGTGCGGCTAATGAGCCGAGTACCAGCAAGGCAAGGAACGCGTATCGCTCTTTGCCCAGTGGCTCTCTTGGAGTGGTGCCTGGGGAAACCGCATTGGACAGAGCGATCGCCGGCGCTGTGGTCGGCGACCCCGTACCCGCGTCGGTCGCCGGGATCGGCTGTCCCATGGGTGCTGCCGTGGTCGGCCTTGTAGTGGTGCGAGAGTTCGATCCACCAGCGAGCGCTGGGCTAGAACTCGAGCTCGAGCTTGCTGACGAAGTCGATCCGGTAGCCGGAGCCGGTGTGGTTGCGGCTTTGCTCGACTGCGTTGCGGACTGCGGTGTTGTTGTTGGAGCCGACGGAGACGCGAGCAAGGAACTCGACGCCGGCGGCGCTTTCGGAGTAGTCGGTGCTTGTGGACGCATCGACGTCATCGTCGACGCGGGCGGTGTCGAGGGCTTCGGCCGTACCAGCAGGTCAGCGACGTCGAGAGCCTGGTCGCGCAGCCGCTGCGGCAGCGGCACATAGCCGGCCGGAAGTTGGCCGCTGCTTTCGCCGCGGATTTGTCCTGACACGACCGCGTAGCGGATGAACTTCGAGTAGTCCGACGCAGCGGCAGGGCTCAGCAGATCAGGAACCGTGGCGGCATAGCTGATCTGGGTCAGCGGGTAAGCGCCGGGCTCCCCTAGCAGCGGGTCCGAAGCGAGAACGCCCGGCACGCCGCTTGGGGCCATGCCTTCCATCCCTGCTCGCAAGCTGTTGTCCGTCGGCGCGACGAAGACGCCGGCGGCGTTGCGCAGCCGCGCCATGGGCAGTCCGTAGCGGCTCGCGGTTCCGGTGTCAGTGAAGGCAAGAACCTGGCGGCTACCGTTAGGCGGTGGCGGTTGAACCCTGAATCGCGCAGGGGCAGGCTCCCACGTCCAAAGAGCTTCAACCGGGTCGCCGCGATTCGCGGCCCGCGCTGCGGCGTGCAAGTCGCTGACCTTCGGCCGATGGTCAATAGCGCACGATGGCTGCGCGGGAACTGCGACGACCACTCTTGCATCCGGGCGACAGTACGGATCGCGCTTCGGAAAATCGTCGCGCGGGAGTTCCATCCCCTTGTAATAGGGGTTCACCGTCATGCCGTCGGGGTCGGGGACTCCGGCAAGGAACGCCTTGGCTTCGGGGTCTGTTTGAATCCAGTGCCACAATTGCCCGGCGGAGTCTGACAGTCCGTCCGGTACCACCACGTCGTAGAGGACGTCGGTCTCAATTGATTCCAGGCCGGGGTTGTAGCGGCGGAACTCTGGATCCTTGAGCAGGTTCTCCGGGTTCCCGCGGACGTGCTCCGCTCGTTGACCCGCCGTCAGGTACGACTGCGTGAGGAGTTTGGCCACAAGGCGGGCAGTCAGGTTGATGTTCTCGACGCGCACTCCGTCACGCGCCTTAACCGCGGCGGGAGCAGCAGCGTTGGTCGTTCGCTGGATGTTGAAGCCGATCCCGAGTCCAGACAGGGCAACCGGTGCGTAGATCGGCCTGCGGTTCGCCGCGAGCTGATCGACGGGCAATGGCCGAGAGAGGAACGCCAGACCCGGTTCTCGCGACGAGAGTTTGCGGCGTGCGATGAGTTCTGGGGTGCCCGAGTATGAGTAGACCGCCCCGTCGCCCGCGCACAAAGCCGGCTGCCAGCGAATGACGGCGTCGGCGACCAACTCTGACCCCAGCGTCGGGCGCTCAGCCCGACCGAGAGGACACGTGAGGCCGAGCGGCGCGAATTCAAGCGGGAAGACGATGCGGTTGGCCCAGTTGGTCGCATTCAGTGCAGACGACCAAAGCCAATTGTCCTTTGCCGAGCTGACTCCGGTGTTGTTACGCAGAGTGCCGTCGACCTCGGTGTGGCCACGCGGTACGACGACAAGCCAACACGATCGCGCGGAGGAATCTGCAAGGACAGTTCCGCAACCGAGACCCTGTGCCTCACGAGCGGTTTGGATTTCGAAACTCTCCTTGCCGCTACCCTCCCCACTCGTTCGCACGAAGAGTTCGTTCGTCGTGTTCTCGTCGAAGTACTGCCGCCACGCCGTCGATGGCTTGTCTGGCTCGAGGACCGGTCGGAAGGGAACGTCAGCCGTGCCGTTCCGCGCGTCCGTCGGCGCGAGTGTCTCCAGTGGGTCGAGCAGTGGCTTCCCGGCACTGACAGTGCCGGGAATTTTCGTCTGAACTGCGCGACTGACCGTGGCGAAGTTGATAGATACACCAGGGTTGAACGGCAGCCCCCCGAACTGGCACTGGGTTCGGTCAGGCCCGGCCGCATCGTCGCCCCAACACTGCATGATGTGCATGAAGTCCCTGGAGTAGTTGCCCACTGGCGTTGGCTTACCGCCTGACCAACTCACGTCGACGCCCTGGTTCACGAGATTCTTGGTCTGACTCACGGTGACGCGCAGGTTCGCGAACTCCCCTTTGCCGGCGAGGGTTCGCTCCGAGCCTTGACTGACCTGTGCACTAGCCACACGACCGGCAGTGGGCGCGACGGTGAGGATCGGCGTCATCAGTGCCGAGAACGCACAGAGCGCAGCGCGCGCTCTGGCACTCGTGGCGCGAGGCCGGTTAAACGGCATTCGGGTCACGATGCGCTCCTGTCACTGAGTTTGCGGGCGATCAGGGGGGGCAACGTGACGAACGCGATCAGCAGGATTCCCGCCAACACCATCAAGCTCAGCCGGAAGCCCCCCGTCGTCGATGACGTCATCGAGATGGGCGTTGCGGATATGGCCCTGCCGTTCGTGGCACCTGCGGTCCCGCCGCTGCCGCTGGAGCCAGCAACCGGCGCGCCCGCTCCGGTCGCGTCGACTGCTTGGCTCTTGGGCAGGCCGGTGTCGCCATCAATCTCTGCGACAGCGGACTTGGCAGTATTGGCACCACCCGTACCGGTCGTACCTGTCGTACCGGTCGCGCCTGCTTGGCCACTCGCTTTCTCGGCGGCCTGCGTGGCCGTGCCGACTTTCGCCGGCCCCTGTCCGGCTGAGGTTGTTTTCGTGGAACCCGGATCTGCGGCAGTCCCTGTCTGCGCGGAACCGCTAGCCGGCACGTCAGAATCAGCATCCTGACCGCTTTCGCCGCCACCGGCGCTTACTTCGGTCGAGGCCTCCGCACCGCCTGTTCCATCGGTGCACTGACTCGGACCCTGCTTGTCACACGCCTTTGGCTGGGGCGCGACTGTGGCGAGCCTGTTGGTGCCATCGGGGGAGAAGGTCGGGTTGTTGCAGTCGGCGATGTTCAGTTCCTTTGTATCCGCGCCCTTGATCTTGGCGACCTGCTCGAGACCCGCTTGCACGAGGTTGATCGGGAGCGGCGAGTAGCCGATGGACGGCACAGTCTGCTGCCCCTCACAAAGAAAGTAGTAGGCGAATTTGCCCAACGTGAGGCCTTTGTCGCGGCTGAAGCCGTACTCGATCGCCGTCGGGATGATCATGTAGCTGTAACTCGACAACGGGTACGCCCGAGGGTCAGCGTTGTTGTAGACGCCGGAGAGTTCCTGGGTCAGATAGGCAGGGCTGTTCTCGTCGTTGTTGATCCGCGCTTCCAGCAACGCGACGGCGACGCTGTATTCGGTCGGCTCGACGTAGTAGCCGGACCGGTTGAGCACCTTCGCGACAGGGAAGTTGGCCTTGAGCGCATACGCATACTCGACGTATGTGATCGTGCCCTCATTGCGCTCTTCGGCGACCTGATCGGCGACTCCTGATGACTGGGCAAGGGCCGTCATACCTGTGCCAGGCAGGACCGGGTACGACGACGTCTGGCCGCAGGGTGTCGGATTGCCATTCCGGGCGCAGTACGCATCCCAGATCGCCGGGTGCGCCGTGGAGAGCCACTTGGTGAGTTGGGCTGTCGTGCCCGAGCCATCCGAACGCACCACGGGAATGATCTGGCGCGCAGGGAGCCCAAGCCCGGGGTTGTCAGCAAGAATGGCAGGGTCGTTCCAGTGTGTGATCGCGCTCGTAAAGATCTTCGCGATCACTTCGCCGGAGAGGCGCAGGTTCGTGACCGGGCGGCCGCCGATTCGCAGGTTGTACATGAACGCCGTGCCACCCGCGACAACAGGCATGTAGGCGTACTTGCGAGCAGGTGGCGGGTCCTGCTCGCCGAGATCAGTCAGGCCGTAAGGGATCTCCGAAACCGCGTAGTCGACAGTTCCGAGTTCGAACTGCTTGCGGCCGTTGCTCGAGCCGGTGCCCTCGTAGTTGACGCTGAGGCCGAACTGCTTGACGTTCTTGGTCCATTGCTTGATCGCGACCTCGCTCCAGCTCGAGCCCGTGCCACTGATCACAACGAGGTTCTTGCCTACCTCCCCCTCCTGCGCCGCCGCTGATTCGGCTCCGACAATCGGCATGAATAGCAGCGTGAGCACGGTAAGCGCGGTTGCGGCTCGTCGCAGGAGCGGGGGGCGCAGCAACTTGGCGGCCATAAGTGAAGGCTCCTTCGTCATTTCGGGTCCGGATCAGCCGGTACCACCAGCACGTGGCTCTCCGCGTCAGGCTCTGTGGCAACAACGACGTTGATGGTCTTCGCGCGCTCCGCGAATCGCGCTGCATCCCGGCGAGACTGTGCAACCCGTCGGTGCTCCTGCGCTCGTGTTAGGTCTCCCGGAGCGCGGCCACCGATGACGCGGGCGGTGACGAAGAGCACGAGAACAATCGCCATCAGCACTGCTGCCGCGCCGAGTCCGCGAACCTTGAAGAGGGGAGTTGGCTGCCCGATCAGCTTGAAGGCCATCAGCGGTAACGACGTCTGCTGACCGCTGAACGGGTTGTAGTTGACGATGTCACCGCCGCCAGCAGTAAGTAACACCGGCGACGTCTCGCCGAGCCCTCGGGCGGCGCCGAGGATGATCGCGGTCATCAGACCCGACCGTGCGGTCGGCAGTACGACGTGCCACACCGTGCGCCATTGGCCGGCGCCGAGCGCTAGCGACGCCTCTCGAAGGGAACCTGACACCAGTCGGATCACCACATCCGCCGCGCGGATGATGATCGGAAGCATCATCACGCTGATCGCCAAGGCCGCTGCGAATCCCGACTTAGGCACGATCCCGGTAACGATGAGGGCGGCGTAGATGAATAGGCCGGCCACGATCGAAGGAAGAGCCGTCATGGCTTCTGCGATCGTTCGAACGAGGCGCGAGAACCTTCCTGGGATCTCGTTCAGGAAGACTGCGCACGTCAACCCCAGGGGCACCGTGATGAGCAAGGCAATGGTGATTTGCTCCAAGGTCCCGACGATGGCGTGTTTGATCCCACCGATCGTCAGCGGATCGTTCGGACCGGTGCCCGACAAGTCCTCGACGAAGAAGTTGAGGTGACTGAGCGCCTCCCGTCCCTTTGCCAGAGGAAAGGCGATGACTAGCACCAGCGCGAGCACCATCACAAAAGCCAAGCTCTGGATAACCGCTGACGCGAGCCGGTCACGTACCGCCGGTCCATGCTCGTCGAACGACACGAGCAGCACATAGATCGCCAGGAACAGAAGATGGGCGATGACGACGAAGCCGAATCGACCGTTGAAAGGCGCAATCTGGCTAAACAGGATCGAGGTCAGACTCACTGAGCTGGCAGCTGCGCCCACGACTGCCAACACGTCGGAACTGCGGACTGATCCCGTGCGTCTTGGGACCTCGACCGGATCGTCAGGGGACACCGCTCCAACAACCACGGTGGTGGATGCGCGCTGCTCAACCGCAGTCGTCATGTCATGCCTCTGTGCTCGCACCGGAGCGACTGCGAGCAACGACGGTCGACGCGGCGAAGTTGACGACCAGGGTCACCAGGAACAGCGCGAGCCCCGCCGCCATGAGTGCCGAGAGACCGAATTCGCTTGCGGAGCCGAAGCGCAACGCGATCATGGCCGCGACCGAGCTGCCGCCGCTCTCCAATATCCTCGGCTGGATGACGAACACCTGCGAGAGGATCATGTAGACGGCGATCGTCTCGCCAAGCGCTCGGCCCAGTCCGAGCATCGTCCCGCCGATGATTCCGCCCTTGCCGAATGGCAAAACGACGGTGCGAATCATGCCCCAGCGGGTTGCGCCGAGGGCCAGAGCACCTTCGCGCTCGCCCGCAGGTGCCTGCGAGAAGACCTCACGCATCACCGAGCACGCGATCGGGGTGACCATCAGTCCCACAACGATGCCGGCGATGAAGATTGAAGATGTGTAGAACGTGATGCTGGAGAGCGGGTCGCGAGGATCGGCGCCGTTGACTTTCAAGAACGGGATCCAGGACAGGTACGTCGAGATCCACCGGGACACACCGGCAACCTGCTCCCGAAAGAAGAAGACTCCCCAGATCCCGTAGACGATGCTGGGTACGGCGGCTGCCAGGTCGACCATCGAGCGAAGCGGCTTTTTCAACCTGCGCGGCGCGCATTCCGAGATGTACAGCGCCATGCCGAGAGCCAGTGGCAGTGCTACGGCGAGCGCGACCAAAGCGATGAAGATCGTGCCGAGCAACACGGCTGCGATACCGAAGTTGCTGCTTTGGGGCTGCCAGTCCGCCGTCGTGATGAATGAGAAGCCCGCCTCGCGCAATGCCTGCGCTGCCCGCACCGATAGGAAGAGACCGACCAGCGAGACGATCAGCAGCACGGTGCCGCCGCTGCTGCGTGCGATGCCGCGGAAGATGCGGTCGCCGCGTCCCCGATTGACGGTGAGTTCACGCGGTTCGTCGAAGAGCTCGGCCTCCATCGCCGGCGCGGTCATGACCCGCCCAACTGCGTGAGGAAGGGGCCCGGTTCGACAACGGGAGGGACGAATCCGTCGACGGGCGAACGCTGTCCAGGCAACCGCGCCGGCTGCCTCGGCGGGATCCGCGTCGCAAGTTCACCGATGTCTTCGCTGTTGGTCAGGTCGACGACGGACCGCATCGCGAGCTGCGCGTCCGGGGCCGCCGCGCGGAACTGCTCCAGGCTATAGACGCACTCACGCTGCCGCCGGTACGCGCGGCCCGCCACAGCGAGGGGTTCGCCGCCGAAGTCGAGACGCCAGTACCACGAACCCGTTGAGGGATCGGGAGCGACCAGGCTCGTCGAATCCTCAAGTGCCTGCTTCAGTGCACCGATCGATGCTATGCAGCCGGTCAGGTCGGCGAACGTCGACCCGCTTCTGCCTAGCTCGCGGTTGTTCGCTCCGAGCAGGCGCCACGCCACCCAAGGTGCGTAGGAACGCGTCTCCTCGGTCGCGAGAGCGCGCGTGCCCGGCCAAGGGGACCAGCTGTCGGACCGGGAGCGCATTCGGGCAACGAACAGGAACCGAGGTTCCACCACCACACTGACTCCGCTCGTCCGGCATGCCCATCACCCGCGTCGGCACCGACCATGTCGGGCTTGTGCGGACCTGGAGATAGGTCGCCGTGAACGCCGGACGTGAGAAAGATGAACGCCGAGGTTTGCCTGTGGACATACCGGCGCAAGTGCGGGTGGCGTGGGCTGGCTCAGAACAGCTGATATGACCTGAGGCAGTCCTTCACGGACACCTCCGGAGGTGCTTGGAAGGGACCGTCAGGTTCCTCAACTTGAAGGTCCGGCGTTGATGCGCCGTGGTCTTCCGGCACCCCCGGAGGTGGGTC
>JBKJZO010000059.1:0-32776 GCA_046715235.1 Mycobacteriales bacterium | reverse complement strand
ACCTCGACCAGACCGGCAGCCTCGGCATGCGCACGGAGGACTTCCGGCGGTATCAGGTGCACATGGCGCGGAGCATCGAGATGCGTCCAGCGACGCCCGAACACCTTGAACTGGACCGCATGCGGATTCGGTGATGCGAGGATGAGCACTCCACCGGGAGCCAGCCGCGATGCGGCGGCTTCGAGCATCCGCCATGGATCACGGAGGTGTTCGAGCACGTGCCATGCCGCGATCACGTCCGGCTGTTCGACCTCGAGGAGCGCCGCGGCCTCGTCGCTGCGGCAGATCGCGCGAACCCCGATCGTCGTGTTCAGGAAGTCGCAGCACTCCGGATTCATCTCGATGGCCTGGACGTCGAAGCCGGCACGCTTGGCAAGGAGGCAGAAGGCGCCCCACGAAGGCCCGATCTCGAGCAAACGCCCGCCGGAGACGAAGCGACGGACGAAATCGATCTTGTACTGCTCGTGGGCCGCACCGGCGTCGATCGCCTCGGGCGTCGCCGGCAGTGTGTGATAGCCGGCCGCGTAGTACGGACCGAGGTCGTCAGGAATGTTGGTCAGCGAGATCAATCCGCAGTCGACGCAACGCCTGTAGGTGAAGACCTCCTTCGAGACCGCTCTGTTGTAGTCGCGCGAGCTCAAGAAGAAGGCCATGTCGCCACCGCAAGCACCGCAAATCGCGGGCACGGCGGTGCTAAGGGCGATCTGCTGTTCCGGCATGGGCGAAACGGTATCACCGCCGAATGCCCGCTCATCCCTGCCGGCGGACCGGCCATGGACCCTGTGCGCGGTCCTCCGCGGCTCGAGATCCCGGTAGAGTACGCCGGTCGCCCGAGGGGCTGACCAGGCACGACATCGAGTGGAGGGCGTCCTGCGCGTCGCATTTCTGGCGGGTGGTCTCGGCACGCGACTCTCCGAGGAGACTGAGCTGCGGCCCAAGCCGATGGTCGAAATCGGCGGCCGGCCGATCCTGTGGCACATCATGAAGGGCTACGCGGCGTACGGGCTGCGTGATTTCGTGGTGGCGCTGGGCTACAAGGGCGAGTCGGTTCGCGAGTTCTTCCTGCGTTACAACCACATGGCCGCACAGAGCCTGTACATCCAAACCCGAACCGGCGAGGTGCGCGGCGAATCCCCGGAGCACGACGACTGGGACGTCCAGCTGGTCGACACCGGCATCAACACCCAGACCGGCGGTCGAGTGCTGCGCCTTCGTGACTGGCTCACCACCGACGACTGCTTCTGCCTCAGCTACGGCGACGGCGTAGCCGACGTCAACATCACGTCGTTGATCGACTACCACCGGAGCCACGGCAAGCTCGCGACGATCACCGCCGTCCGACCTCCATCCCGATTCGGCGGGCTGGTTCTCGACGACGGACTCGTGACCGAGTTCGTCGAGAAACCGCAGATCGGCGAAGGCTGGATCAACGGCGGATTCATGGTTCTCAATCGGTCGGTGATCGATCGCATTGCCGGCGACGAATCGAGCCTCGAGGCGGATGTGCTCGAGGTGCTAGCCGAGGAAAGCCAGCTCATGGCTTTTCAGCACGAGGGGTTCTGGCAGTGCATGGACACCCTTCGCGATACCCGGCTGCTGCGCGCCCTGTGGGAAAGCGGAGAGGCCCCATGGCAGACGTGGAAGTAGGGCCGACGTTCTGGCGCGACCGCCCGGTGCTGGTTACTGGAGCGACCGGACTGCTCGGCGGCTGGCTTGTGGAGGCGCTGCTCGCGCGCGGCGCGGCTGTCGTGTGCCTGGTGCGCGACAGTGTGCCCGCGTCGCGGCTGTACGCCGAGGGCATCACCGCGCGAGTCGTCACCTGCCAGGGTGACATTGTCGATCAGGCACTGATCGAGCGGGTCATCGGTGAGCACGAGGTGCGCACCGTGTTCCATCTCGCCGCGCAGACGATCGTCGGTATTGCCAATCGCAACCCCGTGTCGACGTTCCACGCCAACATCGCTGGGACGTGGTCGGTGCTCGAGGCATGCCGGCGCTCGCCCCTCGTCAGCGAGATCGTTGTCGCGTCCTCCGACAAGGCCTACGGGGAGCAGGCCACGCTGCCCTACCGCGAGGACACACCGCTTCAGGGCCGGTCGCCGTACGACGTGAGCAAGTCGTGCACGGACCTGATCTCGCAGTCCTATGCCGCCACGTGGGGACTGCCCGTGGCGGTAACACGGTGCGGCAACTTCTACGGCGGCGGCGACCTCAACTGGAACCGGCTCGTACCCGGCACCATCCGCTCGTTGCTCGCCGGCGAGCGACCACTGATCCGGTCCAACGGCGAGTTCGTGCGCGATTACCTCTACGCCGAAGACGGCGCGCAGGCCTACATCCACACCGCGGAGGCACTGGCAGCAGATCGCAGCCGGACCGGCCGCGCGTACAACTTCTCGCTCGAGCGGCCCCTCCGAGTCCTCGAGATGGTCGCTCTCATCGGCCACGCGACGGGCGTAGACCTCGAGCCGATCGTCCTCAACGAGGCATCGAACGAGATCCCGGCGCAGTACCTCGACAGCACCCGCGCCAGGACCGAGCTCGGCTGGTCCCCCGGCGTCGGTCTCGAGGAGGGCCTGCGCCGGACGGTCGAGTGGTATCGGACACATCTCAAGGACACCCCATGACGTTCGCGCCCATCACGAGTTGTCGTTCCTGCGGGTCGGAAGATCTGGCGCCGGTGCTCGACCTCGGCAGTCAGCCGCTCGCCAACGACTACCGCTCACCGGACGACGACGCCCCCGAGCACCGCTACCCACTCGCACTCGTCCGTTGCCGGGACTGCTCGCTGGTGCAGCTGACGGGCACCGTGCCCCCGCAGCTCATGTTCGACAACTACCACTACTTCTCGTCGTACTCGACGACGATGGTGGAGTCGATGCGCACGCTGGCGACTCGCCTGCGCGATGAACGTGGCCTGGGGGGCGACGATCTCGTCGTCGAGATCGCGTCAAACGACGGCTACCTCCTCAAGCACTATGTCGATCTCGGCATCCCGGTGCTCGGCGTCGAGCCGGCCCGCAACGTGGCCGCCGTCGCAGTGGAGAACGGCGTGCCCACGATCAGCGAGTACTTCTCGAGTGACCTGGCGTCGCAGTTCGCCGAGACCGATCGGATGGCGTCGGTCATGCACGCGAACAACGTCATGGCGCACGTGCCCGACATCAACAACTTCGTCGCCGGCATCGCAACCGTCCTCCGCAAGGACGGTGTCGCAGTGGTCGAGACTCCCTATCTGGTGCGCTTCGTCGAGGACCGCGAGTTCGACACGATCTATCACGAGCATGTCTTCTACTACTCGCTCACCGCGGTACGCGCGCTCGTTGAGCGGCACGGGCTCGTCGTCGCGGACGTCGAGCAGCTGCCCATTCACGGCGGCTCGCTTCGACTGTTCCTCGCGCACGAGGGCAGCGGGGTGTCACCGCGCGTGCCGGAACTGCTCGACGATGAAGAGGCACGCGGCGTCACAACCGACGCCTACTACGCCGACTTTGCCGATCGGGTTGCCGAGCTGAAGGGCGAGGTCACCGCGCTGGTCGCACGGCTGCGCGCTGAGGGCGCCTCAGTCGCTGCCTACGGCGCCGCTGCGAAGGGCACGGTGCTCCTCAACCATTTCGGCCTCGACCACACACAGATCGACTTCGTCGCCGATCGCAGCGTGCACAAGCAGGGCCGGCTGATGCCCGGGTTGGGGATTCCCATCGTCGCGGCCGAGGAACTCCAGCAACGGCGGCCCGACTACACGCTCCTACTCGCGTGGAACTTCGCCGACGAGATCATCGGCCAGCAGGCCGCCTACCGCGAAGCCGGCGGGAAGTTCATCGTGCCGGTGCCGTCCGTCACCGTGCGCTGACGGTGCACTTCGAGGAAACACCGCTGGCCGGTGCCTTCGTGGTCGTCCCCTCGACGCTGACGGACGATCGGGGCGCCTTCGGCCGGCTGTACGACGCAGCGGCGTTCGCCGAGCACGGTCTCGATCCGACGTTGGCCCAGGCGAGTTTCTCGTACAACACGACTGCCGGAACGCTGCGCGGGATGCACTACCAACTCGAGCCATGGGCCGAGGCGAAGCTGGTGCGATGCACCCGCGGCCGAGTCTTCGACGTCATGGTCGACCTGCGTCCCGGGAGTGCGACCCGGTTGGGTTGGTTCGGGCGCGAGTTGACCGAGGATGGGCATGAAGCGCTCTACATCCCGGGAGGATTCGCACACGGGTTCATCACGCTGACCGACGGCGTGGAGCTGCACTACCAGATATCGACGGAGTACCACCCCGAGAGCTCGACCGGCGTGCGGTGGGACGACCCGGCGTTCGGGATCGAGTGGCCGAGGGAGCCTGCGGTCATCTCGCCGCGCGACGCGTCCTACCCGCTGCTGACGTCCTGACCATCCCGCGCGTGGCCGAGGCGCTTCGACCAGTACGCCGCGACTGAGTCGAGCGTGGCCGCCAGGTCGAACGCCAGACTCCAGCCAAGGCCCCGTAGCGTCGCATTGGCACCGACCACGCTGTCGGCGTCGTAGGTCCCGCGCGGGCGTTTACCGAAACGGAGCAGCGAGGGGTCGCCAAGCCGCTCTGCCAGGGCGGTGAGAACGTCACGCAGGGGTACCCCGACCGACGAGCAGATGTTGACCGGGCCGTCATGGCCCGCGTCCATGGCCGCGATCAAGCCGGACGCGACGTCGTTCACGTGCAGGAAGTCGCGGAACTGCTCGCCGTCGGACAGCGCGACCTGACGACCCGCCAGCACCTCGTGTGCCACATGTGGGAGCAGCCGCGACGGTGCTTCGCCCGGGCCGGTGATGTTGAAGATGCGGCCCCAGGCGACGCTCATGGTCGGCGGACGCAGCGAGCTGCTGAGAAGTTGATGCAGCGCGGCCTTCGCTGCGCCGTAGACCGACCAGGGCGCGATCTCGCTACTTTCGACCAGGACACCCGTGCTGAACCGGTATTCGGCTGAGGTTCCGGCGACGACCAGCCGGGCGCAGCCCCGGTCCGAGAGCAGCTCGACGAGATCGAGACTGTCGTCAAGGGAACGCCGGTTCTCCCGGACGTTCACGAGATAGTCGGGCGCCCCGGCATACCAGCCGAGGTGCACACATGCGTCTATCGGCCCCTCGCCGGCGGCCTGCGCCAGTTCCGACGGTCCTGACCACCTGTGAGGGATCGCGACGACACTCGCATCGCGCTCGCGCAGCTGCCGAACGACAGCGCGACCGACGAAACCGGAGGCACCGGTGACGAGAATTCTCATTGCTGGTACGCAGCCATGCCGCCGCGCCGCACGCGGCTAGTGCGACGATCCAGCACAGCGCGCACCGTACTGCGGAGACGCCACACGGGGTACGCGCCCGGGACGAAGAGTTCGCGACGGACCACGGCCGGGAAGTCCGCGGCCCGAGGCGCGTCTGCAGACTCGAGCATGACGGACGCAAATCGCGCAGACGACTCGATCCGCGCGCGAAGATGGCGCCGATCGTGGTGACCAAGACCACGCTCCCGCCGTTGCGCAAAGTAGGCCCACCGGTACATATCGACCAGGTGGCCCGGCAGATTCGCGCAGACCACCTCGCGGATCGCGGGGTCGTTCGAGGCATCGTGCAGAAAGCCGACGAAGGAGTCGAGCGCGTCGTAGGCACCGTCCGGGTCAGGCGAGAACGACGTACTTGCTGGGTGCAGCCGGTAGGAGAAACATTCCTCGGCCGCGGTCGCCGTGAATCCCGAGCCAAGAATCGAGAGCCAGAGCGCGTCGTCGGCATACAGCAGGTTGGCGAACGACGGCATCCCACCCACCCCGTCGTACTTGGCGGACCGGAACACATGGCCCGTGCCGAACGAGTCCCGGCTGAAGGTCAGCCGCGCGCGGAGAAATTGGGCAGCGTCCTCGATGGCCGGCATCGGCCTGCACGACCTCACCACAACTCCGTCGGCGTCGATAAGGCGAAAGTGCGCATGGTAGAGCGACGCTTCCGGTTGGTCGCCGATAAGTCCCGCCATGATCTCGAGGAAGTGAGGATCCAGCACGTCGTCGTGCCCGATGATGGTCGAGAACTGCTCCTTCGGCAGATCGCGGATCCGACGCCAGCTCGCCTCGATCCCGAGGCTTTCCGCCGAGCGCACGACCGTGACGCGGGGGTCATCCAGCGCCGATGCCCATTCGGCAGTGCCGTCGGTGCTCGCGTTGTCGAGTACTACGAGCGACAGATCCGGATGCGTCTGGGCCAGCACGGCAGCGACGCATTCGCGAAAGTGGCCTCCGCCGTTGCGAACGGGAAGAAAGACTGAGAACCGCATCAGCGCCGCTTCTGCTCGATGATCATTGAGGCCACGCGGGTTTTCCGAGGGACGCGTGCCCCATGGGATGATCCCTCAATGAGCGTGCACACCGCAGGCACGGTCGTCATGGAGCCACCCCACGGCTGGTCGGCTCTGCGCCTCGGTGAGGTATGGCGCGCCAGAGACCTGCTCCTGTTCTTTGCATGGCGCGACATCAAGGTGCGCTACGCACAGGCGTCGTTGGGCGTGGCGTGGGCGGTTCTGCAGCCGCTCCTCATGATGGCAGTGTTCACGATTTTCTTCGGCAACCTGGCAAAGATCCCGACGGTCGAGGGCGTTCCGTACGCCGTGT
The DNA here is from genome assembly GCA_046715235.1 of Mycobacteriales bacterium. Classification (GTDB taxonomy): domain Bacteria; phylum Actinomycetota; class Actinomycetes; order BP-191; family BP-191; genus JBKJZO01. The sequence goes on along the minus strand of JBKJZO010000059.1, from coordinate 26,150 downwards.
TCGCGTTTGCCGGACTCGTTCCATGGACCTTCTTCGCCAATGCCATGGGGGCCGCGGCGGACAGCCTGGTCAACAGCGCCAACCTCGTCTCCCGCGTGTGGTTTCCGCGCCTGGTTCTGCCGGCGGGTGCCATGGTGTCGTTCTTGCCCGATGTGCTCATCGCGTCCGCCCTGCTACTCGGCCTCATGGCTATCTACGGCATGGCGCCACCGCTGACGGCACTACTCCTGCCGTTGTTCATCGCGTTTGCGTTTCTCGCGGCCGCCAGCATCGGCGTGTGGCTCGCGGCTGTGAACGTGCGGTACCGCGACGTCCGCTACGCCGTGCCGTTCATCATCCAGGTGTGGTTGTTCGCGACTCCGGTTATCTACCCCGCGACGATCATTCCGGAGCGGTTCCGCTTCATCGCCGGGCTCAACCCCATGGCAGGCGTTGTCGAGGGCTTCCGGTGGGCCCTCCTGGGAGCGGGCCCCCCGCCGTGGGGACTCATGGGCATCTCTTTTCTGGCGTTGAGCGTGATCCTCGTCAGTGGGTTGTTCTACTTCCGGCGCGTCGAACACGGATTCGCTGATGTCATCTGACGACTCCGCGGTACTCCGGCTAGAGGGCATCGGTAAGCGCTACCTGCTGGGGGCCTCGACCGGCGAGGGCAAGGCCGGATACCGCTCGCTGCGAGAAGAGTTGGCAAGCGGTCTCGGCAGGCTGGGTCGGAAGCAGCAGAACGACGAGCGCGAGCTATGGGCGCTTCGCAACGTCTCGTTTGCCGTCGAAGCCGGCGAGCGCGTTGGGGTCATCGGTCGCAACGGAGCCGGCAAGAGCACGCTGCTGAAGATCCTCTCGCGCGTCACCGCGCCGAGCGAAGGGCGCGCCGTCGTCCGCGGCCGCGTCGGCTCACTGCTGGAGGTGGGCACCGGCTTTCACCCGGAGCTGTCGGGGCGAGACAACATCGCTCTGAACGGCGCGATCCTTGGTATGAGCCGACCCGAGATCAAGGCGAAACTCGACCAGATCATCGACTTCGCCGGTGTGGAGAAGTTCCTCGACACACCCGTCAAGCGTTACTCGTCGGGCATGTATCTGAGGTTGGCCTTCTCCGTCGCCGCGCATCTCGAGCCGGAGATCCTGCTCGTCGACGAAGTGCTCGCCGTGGGCGACGCGGAGTTCCAGAAGAAGTGCCTGGGGCGCATGGAGGAGATCGGGAGCACCGGACGCACGGTCGTCTTCGTGTCGCACTCCATGCCTGCCGTGCTACGGCTGTGCGACCGGGTGGTGCTTTTCGACCAAGGCGGCGTACTCGCGGACGGCGCGCCACAGGATGTCGTGCGCACCTACCTCGACTCGGGACTCGGATCTTCGGTCGAACGCGTCTGGGACGACATCGCGACCGCGCCGGGAGACGATCTGGTCCGGCTGAAGTCGGTTCGCGTCTTGAGCGACGGGATCGCCACTGAAGAGGCCGACATCCGCAAGCCGGTCGACATCGAGGTCGAGTACTGGCAGCTGAAAGACGCGGACGGACTGCTTCCTTCCGTCAACCTCCACCTGACCAACGACGACGGCGTGCTGCTGTTCGTCACGAACGACTGGAACGACGCCGCGTGGCGTGCCAGCCCGCGACGCCCCGGCATCGTGCGCGCGGTGTGCAGCATTCCCGCAAACTTCCTCGCCGAGGGACGCCACCTGATACTCGCGGCAATCAGCACGTACAACCCCACGCACGTTCATGTGCTCGAACGCGACGCCGTGTCGTTCCAGGTCGTCGATCGCAGCACAGGGGACGGCGTGCGCGGCGAGTACGCCAACGAGTGGCCTGGTGTCGTTCGTCCCATGCTGGACTGGACAGTGGAGTCCACTCCACGCGTCGATGCCGAAAGAGCGCACGGCCAGGGCTGACCGAGTGCGACGCGACGAACTCGCGGCACGCCTCGGCCGGGCCTTCTCACGAACGGCGACGACCGATCAGAATCCGTCCGGCACGCCGCGCCGCTAGCGCCGCGGCGGCGTAGCCGACGAGCACTGCGGCGTCACGGGGAACCGACCTCGTGACGGATGTGCCGCGACCGGTCAGTGTGCGCAGCGATCTCATCGGCAGGCGCCAGACGAGGCGAACGTGCTGATGTGCAACTCTCGCGGCTATCAGCCGCAAGCGCAGGCGGTACCGCGCCGCTGACAGCTGCGGCACCGGAATGAGTGGACCCGAGTACCGAGTGCGAGCGCGCGCCTGCTCGGCGCTGTAGCGCTCCTTGTCGCCCGACTTCTGTCCTTCGACGACCCTGAACGAGCCAAGGATTCGATCGAAGTGACGCGGCGGCGCGACCATGGCGAAGCGCAGCCAGAGGTCATAGTCCATCGCGTGCGTGAAGGAAGGGTCTACCCCGCCGACCTCGGCGTAGAGGTCGCGCCGGAAGAACGTCGACTCCTGCGGAAGAAACACCTGCAGGGAAGCCAGCTCCGCGGCGGAGACCTGCACCTGGTACTGCTCCTCGACGATCCTGGACTCGGAGTCCAGAAGCAGCGAATCGCCGTACAGCCACATGAGGCTCGCGTCGCTCGCGAATGCTTCGGCGACGAACGAAAGCGCACCGGGACACAGGACATCGTCGCTGTTGAGCCAACCGAGGATCTCGCCCGTCGCGCGCTCGAATCCGGCGCGAAGCGCGGCTGCCTGGCCGCCATCGGGTGTGGACTGCCAGTAAGCCAAGTGACCGGCGAAACCCTTGATCACGCCAACCGAGTGATCCGTGGACCCGCCGTCCATCACGATCAGTTCGAGGTCGGGGTGATCTTGGGACACCAGGCTCTGCAGAGCCTCCACCAGGTACGAGCACTGATTAAACGACGGTACGACGATCGAAACCCGCGGTAGATCCCGCACCGCGCTGAGCCCGCCAGGGTCAGCGGTCCTCTTCCGAATTCCCATCGTGCGCCGAATGGTACCGGCGACGCACTCGTCCGGGATTCGAAGGGTGAACGCAACGGATGGAGTACTCTCCGGCCGCCATGACTCCCAACGCGCTGACCGTCGTCACCGTGACGCTCAACGATCGCGACGGCCTGGAGCAGACACTGGCGAGTCTGTCGCGCCAGAGTGAGCGGCGGGTCGAGCACATCATCATGGACGGGGGCTCAGCCGACGGATCAGTCGAAGCAGCGCGCGAGCATGCGGCGTTCGATCAAACCGTGATCGTGAGCGAGCGAGACCAGGGCGTCTACGACGCAATGAACAAAGGCCTCGCGATGGCTACCGGAGAGCTCGTGACCTTCCTCAACGCGGGCGACGTGTACGCGCACGACGACGTGCTGAGTTCGGCGATCGAGGACTACCGAACCGAGCGGTGGCAATGGGCGTTCGGAGTGGCAAGGGTGACCGACAGCATGGGCCGAGGAGTCCGCCCACTGAAGGCGCCACGCTACAACTGGTGGCGGCATGCCCTCGGCGCCAACAACATCATTCACCAGACGGTCTTCTACCGAACCGAGACCCTGCGCGAACTCGGCGGCTTCGACCTCTCGTTTCCGCTTGCCGCTGACTATCACGCGACGTTGCGACTGGGCCGGCATTCGGCACCGCGCGTCTGGCCTCGAGTCGACGTCATCTACCTGGAAGGAGGCCTCAGCGACCTGCGCCCGCACCGCGCACTGCGCGAGATGCACCAGGCGCGGTGTTCCGTGCTGGGGTGGCACCGTGCGGGGGCCGCTCTATCGAGAGCTTGGTTCGCCGCCTTGGTTGGCTACGTCTATGGCCGCCGGGGACTGAAACGAATTGCCAAGGCTGTCGCCGGACAGCGAGCGATCGACTGGTGGGGGCGTAGAGGCGAACCGTCGCAGGTAGACGATGCAGCCGGCAGCCCAGAACGCCGGGAGAGCCCCGAACGGTGACTCGAGAATGACCCCGACCATCGCGGTGGCCACGGTGAACCAGACAATTGCGACGAGCAGGTACGCGAATTCCGAGTTGTCATGCCGCAGCAGAAGCATCCCTTGCGTAGTGGTGAACAGCAGGGCGAAGCCAATGACGAGCACCCCGACGATGCCCATGCGGGCGTAGGTGTTGACGAGGTAGTTGTGCGGCGCACGTACGCCCTCGTACACGACGCCTTCGAAGATCACGTCAACGCCGGCGTCGTGCAGAAAGTCGGGGCCGAAGCCGACGCCGAAGGCCTGACGTTCCAGGCTGCGGTTCGTGTAGTTGATCGTGCCGCGCCATACCTGTAGCCGTGCGCGCGCCGTCCCCGCCCCCTCGGGATCGGCAGATGTCGGCTGCTGTTGAGTGACGCTGGGAGCGGTGAGCGCCGCAATGCGCTTGACCACAGCCAATTGCGGCAGGATGACTGCCGCGAGCACCATCGCGAGGCCGCCAGCGGCGAGGGCGACCAACCGGCTACGCCTGCTGATGGTGGCGCCGTCACGGCGAGAGCGCCACCTGCGGAATTCCCGATAGAGGATCATTGCGGCTGCCACGAGTAGACACAGCACGCCGGCTCGGGAGTTGAGGTAGAGGACAACGGACAAGGCCCAGATCGCGATCATCAGGTCGAGGACCGCGAGCAGACCAAGCGTGCGGAACCGGACGCGGACGGCGCTGCACACGACCAGCAGCATGATGCATGCCGAGTCGAAGTCCTGCCGCAGGCTGAGCAGAGCGACCCCTGGCGCGACCTCGGGCAAGTTCTTCGCCCACTCCGGGAACGCAACAACGACCGTCACCCACACGAGGTGCACGAGGAGCGCGCCGCGCAGGAGCTCCAGCGTCCGTTTGGCGGCGCCCGCCGGGGCACCGGCTAGCGGGGCGAACGCCGCGAGGGCGTACAGGTAGGGCGCGAGGTCCCGCAAAGCGTCCCGGTCCGCCCTGCCTCCCAGCGCGAACCGCACGAGCGCCAGCACAGCGACCGCGGCCAGTGGGGCAACCCACTTGGAGAATCCCCTGATCCGCCCGTGCGTACGCAGCCGCACCAGGAGTACGGCGGCCGCGCCGGTCACCAGGACATCGGTCACGTACACGGGCGTGGCAGGCACCCTCAGATGCGAGCCCCAGCGACCGAGAGCAAGCAGGAACGCGATGGAGGTGCTGCCAACAAGGCACTCGTTGAAAGGCCAGGGCGCCTTCCAGGTCAGCGCGCGAGCCGTTCGTCGGCCGGGTTGCGGGTCACTTTCCGCTCGTTCCAGCATCGGGGTCACCCTACCCGTTGGGTTCGCGGGCCGAGCAAGCCCCCCGGCGGGGGGCACGCCCTAAGATCGACGCATGCCTACCCGCTCCAACTCGTCTACGGGGGCGCGGCCGCGAGTCGTCGTCGTACACAATCGGTACCGCGCTGGGTGGCCGTCCGGCGAGAACATCGTCGTCGACGACGACATCGCCAGGCTCCGGAGCGCCGGCTGCGATGTACTGCCGTTCATCCGGGACAGTGACGACATCGCCGAACTTCCCCGCACACGGATGCTCGGGGTCGCCGCCGGACTCGTCTATGCACCCGGGGCAGTTCCCCAGTTCGCGCGGCTGCTGCGCGAACAAGAGCCCGACATCGTCCACCTGCACAACCCCTTTCCGTTGATCTCGCCCTGGATCGTGCGCGTTGCGCACCGGAGCGCCGTCCCGGTCGTCCAGACCGTTCACAACCACCGGCACACGTGTCTTGCGGGCACTCACTATCGCGACGGTCATCCCTGCTTTGACTGCGTCGTAGCAGGCAACTCGTTGCACGGCATCAGGCACGGCTGTTATCGGGAGTCACGACCCCAAAGCGCCCTGATGGCAACGGCGAACGTGATCCATCGCGGTACGTGGCGCTACGTGAGCCGCTACCTGGCGTTGAGCCAGGTGATCCGTGACGAGCTGATCGGGGCCGGCGTTCCGGAATCACACGTGGTCGTCAAGCCCAATGCGGTGGCCGACCCAGGCCCCGACATCCCATTGGGACGCGATGTGCTCTTTGCCGGACGGCTCGTCAATGAGAAAGGGATCGAGCTGCTGCTCGACGCCTGGGCCAAATCGGACGCCGGAGAAGCGACGCTCGTGATCGCGGGAGACGGACCCCTGCGCGACCTCGTTCAGAACGCGGCGGCGAACTCACCCAACATACGTTTCGCCGGACTCCTCGAGCGAGCCGATCTAGACGCGGAGTACCGGCGCGCTCGCATCGTCGTCGTGCCTTCTGTGTGGCCGGAGCCGTTCGGCCTCGTTGCGATCGAAGGGCTGGCATACGGCCGCCCTACCATCGTCACCGACATGGGCGGACTGCCCGAACTCGTCGACGACGGTGCCGGCGTAGTGGTCGAGCCGCGCAGCGATGCGCTCGCCGCCGCCATCACTTCACTGTTGCGCTCTGACGTTTCGACGATGGCCCAGCAGGCGCGAGCTAGGTACGAATCGCACTACACGCCCAAAGTAGTGACCGACCAGTTACTGGATGTCTACGCCGACGCGATCGCCGGCTCCACGAACCGCGTACGGGCCGAATAGCTACTTTCGCGTCGTGCCCAGCACCGTCAGGTCGAACATCCCGAACGCGCTGCTGACGAAGACGTTGGTCAGGTTGTCGGGATGATAGAGGACGGCTTTGCCCCACAGGGCGGGCAGCAAGCAGGCAGACAACATGACGTCGCGATCCATGTCCGCCCAGATCTGCTCACGAGCGGCCGGCAGTTGTGTTCTCAAAGCGACGTCGATCGCCGTGTCGACCGCCGGCAAGCGCACCCCGAGGTTCGCAACGGAACCCGCATCACCGATCGACCGGCTGTCAACGAGTGGGCCCAGAAAATTGAATCCTGTGGGCCAGTCCTTCTGCCAGGAGGCGACAACCAGCCCGATGCCGTTCGTTCTCAGGTAGTCGCGATCCCCCGCATGTATTTCGTAGTCGGCGGGCGACATCGGATGCAGCGTCAACGCGATGCCGATACGGCCGAGAGACACCTTGAGCGATTCCGCTGCCGCCTTGTCCGCCGGCTGGTCGTCTCGATAGGCCACGGTCGCCTCGAAACCGGAACGTCTGCCACAGCGTTTCAGTGAGACGCCGCCCTCTCCGGGGTCACCCGTGAGGTATTGCTGCACCCGGTAGATGTCAGGCTGAACCGGGCTGCGGATGTCCGGTGCCAGCACACTGGTCGCGAGATCCCCGACCAGGGGCCCGCCGTAGGCGTCGCGGTACGCCGTCCGATCTGCAGCCATCAGGATGGCGATTCGGCAGTGGACGTTGTCGAGAGGGCCCACGTCCGGATTGACGTAGGTGTAGCGCAGCTCGCTGGTTGCGACACGGACGAGGTTGTCCTTGAGCGACTCGTTCGCAAGCACCGAGGGCAGCAATGTGGCATGGATGCCGCGACCCGAGGCATCGACGTCAAACGCCCCGGACAGCAAACGCTGGTCGAGATCGGCACCCGGCACACTGGTTTCTATCTGGATCTTGTCGGGGAGAGCCCTGCGGCCCGAGTCCGGATCGAGTTTTTGCGAGTAATGGTCGTTACGCACCAACGTCACCGTGGCGCCCGCCGCGTCGCCGGCGAACTTGTACGGTCCTGACGACACGACGTGGGCTGAATAGGCGCGGCCGGTGTCCTTAGCCCGAGGTACCGGAATGGTCGCCGGCAGCTGCGCGAAGTAGTCGAAGGCGGCGACGGGACGCGCCAACCTGAAGACGATGGTGCGGTCGTCAGGCGTATCTACCGCTCTGAGCCCGAGTCCTGAGGGGTCGGAATCGCGATCGGGGCCGGCATAACCCCGCAGGTCGAGTAGCTCGTTGAAATACCGGGGGCCGTTGGGAAAGACGTCCCTGTCGAGTGCGCGCTCGACGCCGTACTTCACGTCTTTCGACGTGATCCGCGAGCCATCCTCGAAGAGCAGCCCGCCTCGCAACTTGTAGGTCCACGTCTTGCCGCCGTCGCTCGCGACGCCGAGCCCTTCGGCGAGGTCCGGGACCAACTGGGCAGATCCCGGCACTGCTTTGAAGACGACGAGCGTTCGACTATAATTGCGGGCGAAGTTTCGCGCATACGGAGATCGCAGGTTCGCCGGGTCGAACGACTCCCAGCCGCCGCTCTTGGCCAGTCTCAGCGTGCCGCCCGACTTGGTCGAATAGTGCGACACACTCGACCCGAACTGCTCCTCTGCCCTTACCAAGGCCTTCGCGTCGCTCTCGCTGTCGGCGGCCGTGAGGTCGCTGCAGGCCGCTGACGCCGAGCCCAACAGAGCAGCAGCCGCAAGGCACGCGACCGGCGCTGGTGGCTTCCTCACCTCCGGCGGAGCCGTAACTCGTCGCGGCACACGCCGTACAGGAAGAGCGTGTTGCCGACCAGGTAGCGCTTCCAGAGCCGGCGCGGCTCGGTGGCCAGCCGGAACGCCCACTCGAGGCCGGAGCGCTGCATCCAGGCCGGTGCCATCGGCTTGGTCTGCGCGACGAAGTCGAACGCCGCGCCCACAGCGACCAGCGGTACGCCGACGCGGTCGCGCATGCGCGCGCAGAACTCATCCTGCTTCGGCGTGCCGAGCCCGACCCACACGATGTCGGCGCGTGAATCGCGGATGCGCGTAACGACGTCCAACTCCTCGGCCTCGGTCAGCGGGCGGAACGGCGGCGCGTCGACGCCGGCTATCTGCGCCCCTGGCACCAGCGTGCTGAGCCTGAGCACCATCTTGTCGAGGACGTCGGGTGTCGCGCCATAGAGGTAGTGCCGGACCCCAACGTCGGTGCCCGCACGCAGTACGTCGAGGAAAAGGTCGGGTCCGTAGACCCGGCGGACCATACCGGAATGCCCGCGGCGCCGTCCGACCGCCGCCACCGGGAACCCGTCGGCGAGCTTGAGGTCACCGGCATCGACCGTGCGCCGGTAGGCGTCGTCGCGCATGGCCAGCGACAGCGTGTAGGCGTTGCAGAGATGTACCGCGGTGGGGCGGCCGATGCGCGAGAGCACCTCGTCGGCGGCCTCTGGCGGACCCAGAGCGGTGATCGCGACCCCACAGCAGGTGAAGGTGGGGAGCGTGCGAGCGGTGTCAACGGAGTCGATCTCGCTGCCTCCTTACCGAGCCGTCGACACCATGATGGGCATCGGGGAAACGCGAATGAGAGTACCCGGCTTGGTTGCGGTCTTGGACCCGTCGAGCCTCGACACCGTGCGGTAGCCGGCCGGCATCGGGGTCAGGTAGGACTTCGCCGGATGCCAGGTGATGATCATCCGGTTCGGGCCGCGTGTCAGCTTGCACGAGTAGGTGCCGGCGCGCGGACCGATGGCGGTTCGCTGGCAGCTGATCATGCGGGCGCGCACCAGCCAGTTGTACGTCACGCCGTACGCGCGGCCGGCCTCACTCGGCGTACGGCGGTCCTCGCCGGTGAGGTAGAGGCCGCCGAAACTGCGGTCGTCCCAGGCGTACCAGTACGTGCGGTCGACCTTCGCGTGCGCGGACAGGATGTAGGTGCGCGCGACATACGCGATCGCCATCTGCCCGGTGTAGAGCTCGGAGTTCTCGACGGTTTCCGCAGTGCGCCCGTAGCCGGATTCGGTGTTCCAGATCGGCTTGTAGAGGTGGTGCTTCTCCATGATCTTGCGAACGCGGACGGCCGATCCCAGGATGCTTTCCGGGCGCTGCCTGGAGAGCACGTAGAGGTGGACCGCGACCACATCAGTGTACTTGCGGCCGCCGTATCCGAGGTAGCGGTCGAGCCAGACCGGCGAGTTGAGCGTGCGGACAGCCATACCCGGCGACACGACGACGTTCTTGGGATCAATGCGCTTGAGGACGATGTAAGCCTCGCGTGCCATCTGCACCATCATCCGCGGCGAGCCGGTGAAGAAGCCTTTGACGTTGGGCTCGTTCCAGAGTTCCCATTTGCGGATCCGGCCCTTGTAGCGGATCGCGAGGGTGCGCACGTAGGCCCGCCAGGCCATCATGTCGGCCGGCTCCGCCGCCGCGCCTAGCCCGTAGTAGCTCCACTCGTCCGGTCGCCTCGACGCCCACCGCGGCGTCTGCCCGAGCACCATCAGCACTTCGCGGCGTCCGCTGATCGCGCGGTTGACGCGGGCGTCGAGGTTGGTGAAGTCCCAGGTGCCGGGAGCCGGCTGCATCTCGCGCCAACTCGTCCCCGTGTCGTGCAAGCGGATCGTGCTGAAGGGCACGCCCGGCCAGTTGGCATGGTCGGACACGTGCAGGCCGAAGAGCTGGCTGGTGATCGGCGCAGGCTCACTCGCGGCGGCCGCAGCGGACGCGCCCACGCAGATGCTGCCGAGGCAGCCGATTGCGGCAGCGGTGGCAACGGCGGTGCGCAAGACGCGGTACGCGCGGATCATCGGTCCTCGGTATGGGCCACGGACGCATAGGGGTCGACGCCAGTCATCCGCTACGCCGCCTGCGAAATCGACGAATGTTACATCGACGGTATTGCGAATCCCTTGACCTCGCGCCCTACTTGGCCTATTTCGCGCGCTCGGGCATTGGCGCGATCCGGCCGCCTGCCTAGGCCCGTCGCGCGACGATGACCATCGTCTGCGGGCGGCCTTCCTTAGGGGCGAGCGAGCCGCCCCAGTAGCGCAAGCCGTACTTCAGCCAGGCCAGCGCAGCGGCCGAGCGCCCTGGCATGCTCGAGCTCGATTCGCCGGCAGCGGGCTGGCTGGCCGGCGCCGTTTCGGGCTCCTTCGGTCGTAGCCGGTCCGAGGCCCGCTGGAAGAACAGGAACGGTGTGAGCGCGTAGCGGTGGCTGGCGACGTGCGTGTAGCCGGTGCGTTTCAGCAGCAGCGCAAGCGACTGGCGACTGAAGAAGAACAGGTGGTCGGGGAACTGGAAGGTCGAGAACCAGCTCGCGTAGCGCCGCCGGAAGTCTCCGTTGCCGGTCTCGAACACGTGGTAGCCGCCGGGCGCCAGCAACGCGTGGATCTGTTCGAACACCTCGATCGGGTCGGAGAAATGGCTGAGCACGTCCCGGTGGTAGACCACGTCGAACGGTCCGGTCACCGCACCGAGGTCGTCGGCGCACGGCACGTGCAGCGTGTCGCGGATGAACGCCACTTGGTCCGGGTTGAGCTCCACCGCCTCGACGTCGTAGCCGGCCGCCTGCGCAGCGGCAAGTAGCGCACCGCTGCCCGGGCCTAGCTCGAGCAGGCGACCAGCCGGGACGTGTCGCCGCAGCATCGCAAGGGTCCGCTTGGTCTCGAGTGCGCTCGTCGGTGACCCGTAGTCCATGAGATGGCTGGACGCCGGCCAGTGCGCCTCGTCGCCGACGTAGATCTGCGCGGTGTCCTCGGCGGACGGCCTGGGGGAAAGGAACACCAGGCGGCAGAGGGGGCAGCGCCGCGCAGTCCATCGGCCTTCGTGCAGATGCGGATCGCCCGGCTCGTCGCAGAGGGGGCAGGTGATCGATTCCATCAGCGGGAGTATGGGCGCGGCGGTCGCGGCGACCAACTTACGGAAGCGACGCGTCGAGCACGTCTTCGCCGGGGTAGGAGATCAACACGGCCCGGTGCTTGCCGTAGAACGTGAACATGCTGCCGGCCGCAGCTGCCGACGCGCCCGCATCGACCGCCTCGCGAAGGTGCTCGACGGTGCCGGCGCCGCCGCAGGCGACCACCGGAACCGGAACCGCGGCCGCCACCGCGGCGATCGTCTCGACGTCGTACCCGGTCATCGTGCCGTCGCGTTCGACACTCTGCAGCAGGATCTCGCCGGCACCCGCGTCCACGACGGCTCGCGCGTGCGCCGTCGGGTCGGTGTCGTGCACGCGGCGCCCGCGCTCGGTGACGACCCGCTTGCCGCGGCCGAGCGATCGACGCACGTAGTCGATGCAGGCGACGACGCTCTGCGCACCCGAGCGCGACGCGATCTGCTCGAGCAGCGCCGGGTTCTCGACCGCGGCGCGCCCGATCACGACCTTCTCCATGCCGAGGTCGAGAACGGCTTGCGCCTGGTCCGCTGACCGGATGCCACCGCCATACGCCACAGGCATGAAGGCCTCGGCGGCCAGCGCGCGCAACGTCGCGAAGTCGGGACCCGAATCGCCGGCGCTGACGTCGAGCACGACCAGCTCGTCGGCGGACCGCTCGCTGAACAACCGCACCGTATTGACCGGATCGCCGACGTAACGGGGCGCGTCGAACTTGGTCGTCTTCATGAGCTGCCCGCGGTTCATCAGCAGGACCGGGAGGACTCGGGTGCGCCTCATGGCGACCACTCGGCGAACCGGCGCAGGACGTCCATGCCGTAGTGATGGCTCTTCTCGGGGTGGAACTGCACGGCAGCGATGTTGTCGCGGTGCACCGCGGCGGCGTACTCAATGCCGTGGCTCGTGCGACCGGCGACCAGGCCTTCTTCGGTCGGACGCAGGTAATAGCTGTGCGCGAAGTAGTAGCGCGGCAGGAAAGTAGCGCCGGAATCGAACAGCGGGCTCGGCCGGGCGGGCGCCACCTCACCCCACCCCATCCGCGGCAGCCGGAGCCCCTCGGTGACCGGCAGCCGTGCGACGTCCAGGTCGAGCCAGCCCAGGCCGGGCGCCACGCCCTCCTCGCTGCCGTGTCCGAGTAACTGCGCACCGACACAGATGCCGAGCAGCGGTACGCCGCGACGCAGCACCGCGTCGGTCAGCTCGTCCAGGACGCCGCGGTTGACCAGCTCGTTGTAGCAGTGATCGAAGTGGCCGACGCCCGGAAGAATCAGCTTTTCCGCGGCGGCAATCAGAGCCGGATCGCCGGTCAGCTGACACTTGGCGCCGACGTGCCTGAGCATGTTGACGATGGCCGCCGGGTTGCCGACGCCGTAGTCGACCAGGGTGATCAAGCCGGGCCCTCCTAGGCCGTTGCAGCTACTCCTGGCGGTAGGCTCGAGCGCAACACCAGACGAGCGAGAAGCCCGACCATAGCAAGCGCCAGCAGCGCGTCCCTGCCCGTGGCAGCCGCGCAAAGGAGCCCACGGCAAGGTGAGTACGGCCGAGGTCGGCGAATCGTCAGCGCGCAAAGGGGACGGCCCGAGCCTCAAGCGCGCTCTGTCCAAGGACGTGCTCGTCTACGGCGCCGGTGATTTCGCCAACAAGGCCCTCGGCTTCATCTCGGTGCCGATCTACACCCGCATCTTCGTCCCGGACGAGTACGCCGCCCTGGCGCTCGCGGCGACTCTGAGCGCGCTGATCTCGGGGCTGCTGATACTCGGCGGCGACACCGCCCTGGCGCGTTTCTGGTTCGAGGACGAGACCAAAGAAGCGCACCGCCGGCTCGTGACGACGTGGATCGGGTTCCTGGCGATCTGGGGTGTGGTCGTCGCGCTCCTTCTCGCGCCGATCGTCCCGGCGTTCGTCCGCTTCAGCGACATCACCGACGTCGGCGGCACGATCCGCAACGGGCGGTACGTGGTCTTCTGGGTGGCGCTCGCGATCCTGCCCGTCGCGCTCGTGAGCCGGATGCTCGCGCAGATCCTGCGCAACGAGTTCAGGCCGGTCGCGTACGCCGCGACGAGTCTGGTCATCGGTGTGACCGGCCTCCCGATCGGCGTCTTCGCCGTCACCCAGGCCGACCTCGGTGTCACCGGGATCTTCATCGGCATCCTCACGGGCGAGGCGCTCGCACTCGTGATCCGCCTGTGGCTGACACGCGACACGATCACCGGCCACTTCGACGGCGTCCTATTGCGGCGGCTGCTCCGCTTCGCGTTGCCGCTGGTTCCGGTGACGGTCAGCTTCTGGGTCTTCACCGCCTCCGACCGCGTCGTCCTCGGGAAGCTCGGCTCGCTCGAGGAACTCGGCTACTACAGCCTCGCCCTTTCGGTCGCCTCCATCTTCGCCCTGGCGACAGGGGCGGTCGGGCAGGCCTGGATGCCACGGGCGATTCGGCTCTACGAGACCGACAAACCGCGGGCGGCCAGGGTCATCGGTGCGTCACTCACCTACTACCTGTTCGTGCTCGGGCTCGCGGCTGTCGTGATCTCGGCGTTCGCTCCCGAGATCATCCGCATCCTCGCCGCACCGAAGTACGCCCCTGCCGCCGACGTGCTGCCGCTGCTCGTCGTCGGGTCCGTCGCCTACGGCACCAACATCCTCACGGCGAGCGGCATGACGCTGACCCACCGGACCGGCAGGCTCGCCTCGGCGTCCGCGGCGGCCGCGGTCGTCAACGTGGGCTTCGCGCTCGCGCTCGTACCGCGACTGGGGATGCACGGAGCCGCCCTCGCGGGCGTACTCGGCTACGCCGTACTCACCGGGCTCTACCTATGGATCTCGCAGCGGCTCTGGCCGATCGACCTCGAGGTCCGGCGGCTGCTGACGATCGTCTGCGCCCTCGGCGCGACGGTCCTGCTGACCTCTGACATCTGGGCGCTTCCGCTCGCGGCGCGCGCCGTGCTACCGGTGGCGTTCGTCACGACGGTCATCCTCATAGCCGGCACGACGCCACTGGACCGGTCGATCGCCGGCTCGCTGCGCCGGCGCTGACCGCCTATTCGAACTTGCGGGCTCCGTCGGGCACGACTCTCGCGGGCACACCGACGAGCAGGCTGTACGCCGGCGCCTCGGTGAACTCCGCGACCACAGCACCCGCAGCAACGACGCAATGGCTGCCGATCACCACGCCCATAAGGACCACCGCGCCGGCGCCGATGTGACAGTGGTCACCGATCGTGGTCGGCGACCGCTCGATCTCGCGTGAACCTGCCGAGACGGCGCGGGCGACGGTGGAGTGCGTGTATATCTGCGCGCCCGCCGACACGTCGCAGCCGCGGCCGATCTGAAGCCCACCGCTGCCGTCGATGACGGTGAACGCGCCGATCCAGGTGCCGGCGCCGATCACCGGAGCACCGATGATCCAGGCATGCGGGTTGTACGGGTTCGGCGGCAGGTGGTGCCAAGATGGCGACGCCTCCGCCGCCGCCCCATCTGATGACACGGGCGGCTCGGTCACCGGCGCGCCGGCGCGACCGCGTCCGCCAGTCCACTCGCTATCTGCTCGAGTTCCGCCCGGGTCTGCAGCGGGTGCAGTGGCAGCGTCAGCGCCGACCGGTAGACCTGCGCGGAGACCGGAGCCGGGTGCCGCATCGCACTGGCCAGCGTCCGAAAGAACGGCTGAGCCTGCAGCGAGTAGGTGCCCAGCGTCGTCTCGATCTCGCGGTCGCGCATCCGCGCGATGATCGTGTCGCGGTCGAGCTCATCGGCGAGCAGCACGACGTACGACTGGTAGGTGTGACGGGCATAGTCGGGTTCGACCGGGGTCGTCACACCGTCGACGTCACCGAGCAGTTCGGTAAGGGTCGCGGCGTTGCGGCGCCTCGTCTCGACCAGCGCCGTCAGCTTGGTCATCTGGACGACACCGATCGCGGCGTTGACATCGCTGAGCCGGTAGTTGAAGCCGGCCCGCACGAACGACAGGTAGGACTCACCGCGCACCGATCCGTGCGTGCGCAGGACGCCGAGGCGCTCGGCGAGTGCCGCATCGTCGGTGACGACCATGCCGCCTTCGCCCGTGGTCACGAACTTGCGCGGATGGAACGAGTAGGCACCGGCGTCGCCGGTCGTGCCCGTCGGGCGGCCCCGGTAGTGCCCGCCGAGCGAACACGCGGCGTCCTCGAGCACCAGGACGCCACGCTCCTGCGCGATCGCCATGATCGGGTCCATATCGGCGGACAAGCCGAACGCGTGCACCGGGATGACGGCCTTGGTCTTGTCTGTGATGCACGCCTCGAGCGAGTCGGCGCGCATGCCGAAAGTCGCCAGGTCGATGTCGGCCACGACCGGCACCGCGCCCTGTTGCAGCACGACGTTGGCCGTTGCGGGGAAGGTGAAGTCGGGGACGACGACCTCGTCGCCCGGGCCGATGCCCATCCCCACGAGAGCCAGATGAAGCGCTGTCGTGCACGAGCTCGCGGCGAACGCATAAGTGCTCCCCACCGCACGCATCACGGCCTGCTCGAACTCGGCTGCCTTGGGGCCCTGGGTCAGGTAGCCGGACTCGAGAACAGCGCGCACGGCCTCCAGCTCTTCGGCCCCGAGCACCGGAACCGTCAGCCTCACAGGTCGAATTCCGCAAGGTAGTAGTCGACGGTCTCGCGCAGCTGCGGCTCAGACAGCGGGTGCGACTCGTAACCCAGCAGCTCCGTGGCCAGCGAGACGTCGGCGCAGTGCCGGCGTACGTCGCCCGGTCGCTCCTCGCTGTGGACCACCGGGTGGTCCGGGGCGGCCATGACGTGCAGGAGGGCGGCGACGAGCTGGTTGACCGAGGTCTCCTGACCCGTTGCGACGTTGAGCACGCGACCGCGGGTCGTCTCGTTGCGGAACGCGCGGACGAGCAGCTCTGCGGTCTCCCTGACGAAGATGAAGTCGCGGGTCTGCTCGCCGTCGCCGTAGATCTCGATCGGCTGCCCCTGCGAGACCCGCTGCACGATGATGGGGATGATCCCGGCGTACGAGCCGAGGTTCTGCCGCGGGCCGAAGTTGTTGAACGGCCGGACGATCGTGGCGTCGATCCCGAAGGTCTTGACGTAGGACGTCACCACCGCGTCCGCGGCCGACTTGCTCGCGGCGTACGGCGTGATGGCGTCGTGGGGGTGGTCCTCGTCCATGGGCACGTGCCGCGCGGAACCGTAGGCCTCCGACGACGAGCAGTGCACCAGAGTCTTGATCAGGCCGCGGCGGGCCAGCTCGCAGAAGGTCGTCGCGATCCCGACATTGGTCTGCACGGTCCAGACCGGATAGGTCAGCGAGGTCGGCAGCGGGATGACCGCGAGGTCGAAAACGACGTCGATGTCGCGCTCGACCGCGACGTCCTGCATCGCTGCCAGGTCGGCGGCGTCCATGCGCTTGATCTCGAGGTCGGGACGCTTCTGCCGGGCCGCTTCGAGGTTTCTCTCCCGCCCGAGGAAGAAGTTGTCGACGACGGTCAGCTGACCCGGCTCCTCCTCGATGAGGCGGTCGACCAGGTGGCTGCCGATGAACCCTGCGCCGCCCGAAACCAGGATTGATTTACCGCGCAGTTCCAAGGAATGTCCCGTCGCGTCTGCGCCCGCCTCGCCCACCGGCCGGGCACTCGAATACGCCTGACAAAGTACCAGCGGGCCCGGTCTCCACGCTCACACGAGCTGCGGCACCCGGCACCGCTGCTCGCCACGGTCCGTAGAATCCAGGGACCTGCCGGCCGGACGAGGAGATCGATGAGCGTGCCCGACGTCGTCATCGTCGACTACGGCATGGGCAACGTAGGGTCGATCAAGAACATGTTCGCCAAGATCGGCGCGTCCGCCGAGCTCAGCGGCGACCCCGAGGTGATCGCCAAGGCCGACCGCCTGATCCTGCCCGGCGTCGGCGCGTTCGACGAGGCGATGACGACGCTGCGGCGCAAGGACCTCGTCGACCCGATCCTCGAGCGCAGTGAGTCGGGCCGCGGGCCGCTGCTCGGCGTGTGCCTGGGCATGCAGCTGCTCCTCGACGGCAGCGAAGAGGGCTCCGAGCAGGGGCTCGGCCTGATCGGCGGGGTGTGCAAGCGCTTCCCCGCCCGCTCGGCGACCGGCCCGCTGCGGGTGCCGCACATGGGCTGGAACGATGTGACGGTACGGCGCCCGGTCGAGCTGCTGCCCTCGCTCGGTGTCGACGCGCGCTACTACTTCGTGCATTCGTATTACGCCGACCCGGTCGACGAGGCGCACGTGGCGGGGAGCACGACGTACGGCGTGCCGTTCGCCTCCGCGATCGGCCGCGACGACATCACCGGGGTGCAGTTCCACCCGGAGAAGAGCCACCGGCACGGACTGCGGCTGCTCGCGGACTTCGTCGGCCTCTAGGAGACACTCGAGCATCGTGGACATCTACCCGCGGGTCATCCCGGCGCTGCTGCTCAGTGGCGGCCGTCTGGTCAAGACCCGAAACTTCGGCGATCCGGTCTACGTCGGCGACCCCGTCAACGTGCTCAGCATCTTCAACGACTTCGAGGTCGACGAGATCGTCCTGCTCGACATCGACGCGGCGAAGACCCGGCAACCGTCCGACCTCGACCTGCTGCACAAGTTCGCGACGGAGTGCTTCATCCCCTTCGCGTACGGCGGCGGCGTCGCGACGGTCGAGCAGGCCCGCACGATCGTGGCCGCCGGTTACGAGAAGGTCGTCCTCAACACGGTGCTGATGGAAGACCCCGACGAGGTGCGCCGCATTGTCGACGCGCTGGGAGCGCAGGCGGTGGTGGGCTCGGTCGACGTGCGGCCCGACGGCAACGGCTACCAGGTCTACACACGCGGCGGCACCGTCGCGACCGGCATGGACGTCGAGACGTGGGCGAAGCGCGCGGAGGAGATCGGCGTCGGCGAGATCCTCGTCACCTCGATCGAGCGGGAGGGCACCCGCGCCGGCTACGACGTCGACCTCGTCAAGCACGTCGCCGGCCTCGTCGGCGTACCGGTCATCGCGCACGGCGGGGCCGGCGAACGCGCTGACCTGGCCAAGCCGGTCGGCACTGCCGGGGCCTCCGCCGTCGCGGCCGGCAGCCAGTTCGTCCTGCAGAACGGGCGCGAGAGCGTGCTGGTCAACTACCCGACTCGGGCCGAGATCAGCCGGCTCTTCAAGGACGTGACCCACCTCGAGACCAACTCGTCCCGCGCCGCCGCCGAGCATGCCGACGCGCGGACGGTGGCACCGGTCGTCATCGACACCGAGCGCACCTGCCGGCGCTGCCTGATCACCAAGGACGTTCCCGGCGCCGACTTCGACCAGACCGGGCTGTGCCACTACTGCCGGCTGCACGACGTCATGGACGCGCAGTACGTCACCGGCGGTGAAGGGCGCAAAGAGCTCGAGCGGATGGCCGCCCGCCTCAAGGAAGCCGGGAAGGGCAAGAAGTACGACGTCATCCTCGGTGTGAGCGGCGGGTGCGACTCGTCGTACCTCGCGCATCTGATGATCGAGTTGGGCGTGCGCCCGCTCGCGGTGCACTTCGACAACACGTGGAACTCGCCGATCGCGACCAGCAACATCTACGCGGTGCTCGGCGCCCTGGGCATCGACCTCGAGACCTACGTCGTCGACAACACCGAGTACGACGACCTCTACCGCGCGTTCATGCTGGCCGGCGTCAAGGACGTCGAGGCGCCCACCGACATCGGCTTCATGGGCGTGCTCTACCGCGCGGCCGAGAAGCACGGCATCAAGCACATCATCGAGGGGCACTCGTTCCGCACCGAGGGAGTGTCACCGCTCGGCTGGCTCTACATGGACGGCGGCTACATAAAGAGCGTCCACAAGCGCTACGGCAGCGTCCCGCTGAAGACGTTCCCCAACATGGAGTTCGGCCAGTTCGTCAGGTGGGCCGCGATGAGCCGAATCGAGCGGATCCGCCCGCTCTACTTCCTCGACTACAACAAGGAAGACACCAAGAAGTTCCTGACCGACACCTACGGCTGGCAGTGGTACGGCGGCCATCACCTCGAGAACAGGTTCACCGCCTTCTACCACTCCTACCTGCTGCCTACCCGGTTCGGGATCGACTTCCGCAAGATCGAGCTGTCGGCGCTGGTCCGTTCCGGCCAGCTCGACCGGGACGAGGGTGCCGCACGCCTGGGCGAGAAGCGCGTCGGTGACCCCGAACTGCTCGCCCTGGTGAAGAAGCGGCTGCGGTTCACCGACGACGAATTCCGCGACGTGATGGACAGCCCGCGGCACACGTATCTCGAGTTCCACACGTACAAACGGCGGTTCGAGCTGCTCCGGCCGTTCTTCTGGCTGATGTACAAGTCCGGCCGCGTGCCCAAGAGCTTCTACGTGAAGTTCTGCCGCCCGACGCCCGCTCGGTGAGAGCGCGCCGAGTCCGGCGCGTATTGATCGCGCCGCGCGAGGTAGCCGGCGTCTCGGCCGGCCTGCAACAGGGCCTGTCAGACCTCGGGTACCACGTCGATCTGCTCTACCGATGGCCGCACCCGTTCGCCTACTCGTCGACCCGCCCGTCGTCGCCGGTGCTACGCGCTCTCTGGTGGCTGATCGGCCTCGAGCACGCGCCGAAGCAGACCGGCCGGGTTGCCCGGGCGGCCTCGCTGGCCGCCCGCGTCGTCGCGCTGCCGTTCCTAGCCCGGCGCTATCAGGCGGTTGTCTACGTCGGCGCCGACACGCTGCTGCGCGGCGGGGCCGACCGCGCGTTCGTTCGGCGTGCGGGTGTGCGGGTCGTGACGGTGTTCTGCGGCAGCGACGCGCGGCCGCCGTACCTCAACGGCTACTGGATGAACCCGACCGAGGGCGCGCCCGATCTCGACGCGATCCGCGCCGCGACGACGGTGACCCGCGCGCGGGTCGAGCGGGCCGAGCGGCAGTCCGACTACGTCGTCAATCACCCGGCGAGCGCGCAGTTCCACAGCTCGGCGTACATCGACTGGACTGTCATGGGCATGCCGTCGCCCGACGTCGCCAGCGCTGACAGGGAGCCGGCACCGACGGGCGCGGCTGGGCCGGTGCGGATCCTGCATGCGCCGTCGGATCCGGTGCACAAGGGCAGCGAGCAGATCCGTGCGGCGGTGGCCGAGCTGAAGACGCGGGGGCGGGCGATCGACTACCTCGAGATCAGCGGCCTGTCCCATGCGGCGGTACTGGCCGAGCTTCGGTCAGCCGACGTCGTCGTCGACGAGCTGTACTCCGACGCATTGCTTGCCGGGCTCGCCACCGAAGCGGCGCACCTGGGCCGGGCCGTGCTGATCCTGGGCTACGCCGGTGAGCTGGTCGGCCGGCTGGCCGAGCGCGTGGGAGCGCCTGCCGACCACTACTGCGACCCGGCCGAGCTCGTGGACCGCCTGCAGACACTCGTCGACGACGCCGGCTTGCGCCGTGATCTCAGCGAGCGTCTTTACGAGTTCGTGAGCACCTCGTGGGCGCCGACCGCCATAGCCGAGCGCTATGGGCGGCTCATTGACGGCAATCCCGACCCCGCCTGGTTCGACGATCCCGCCGACTACGGCTACGCCTTCGGGTGGGGCGTCGACAAGGCCGCTCTCTCCGAGGCACTCGCGGCGTACACCACGCGGTTCGGTGCGGGAGCGCTCGAACTGCCCGAAGGCTCGCCGGTGCGCGCGTCGATCGACGCTCTCGTGCGCACGCGCGGCGCGGGCGAAGCGGCCAGACCGTGAGGGTCTGCGTCGTCGCGATGAGCGACATGTCGGTCGACCCGCGGCCGCGCCGGCACGCCGATCTGCTTGCGGCGCAGGGGATCGACGTCACCGGGGTCGGCTACCGATCGGACGCGCAGGTGCCCACCGGATGGCGCTACGTCACGATCGACGAGCCGCCCTGGTCCCGTCAGGACAAGGCACTGCACGCGGCGCGCCTGGCTGCGACCCGGGCGCTGCCCGCTCTCGGTGAGCGCACCTTCTGGCACCAACCGGGCTCGCGGCCGTTGCTCGAAGCCGTGCGATCCGTCGACGCCGACCTCTACGTCAGCCACGACCTGTGGGCCCTGCCGATCGTCGCGCGCGTCGCCAAGGAACACGCTGCCGAGTACGCGTTCGAAGCCCGCGAGTACTACGTCGGACAACACGCCGACCGGCCGGGCTGGCGACTGCTGTGGCCGGCGTACGCCGACCGAACGCTGCGTCGGTACATCACCGACGCGAAGTGGGTCTCGACCGTCAGCGAAGGCCTCGCCGACTGGCTGCGGTCGTCGTACGACCTGCCGGTACGACCGACCGTCGTTCGCAGTATCCCGGCGTCACGAGACTTGCCGGCGCCATCTGTTCCCGGCGAGATGTGGACGGTGCTGTTCCACGGCAACCTGCGTCCCGACCGCAACGTGCACGGCGTCATCGACAGCGTGCAGCTGTGGCGCGAGCACCTGCGGCTCGTCGTTCGCGGCAACGGACCGGCCGACTACGTCGCGTCGCTGCACGATCAGGTCGCGAGGACAGGCCTTGGCGACCGCGCCTCGATCGAGCCCGCCGTGCCGTTCGGCGACGTCATCGCCGCGGCCGCGAGCGCCGACATCGGCGTGATCCCCTGGTCGCTCGACTCGCCGCAGAAGCGGTTTGCCCTGCCCAACAAGCTGTTCGAGTACCTCGCGGCCGGGCTGTGCGTCGTACAGACCGGTCCGTCCGAAGCGGCCGATCTCGTCTCCGGGCTAGACGCGGGCCTCTGGTACCCGCAGGCGACTCCGGAGGCACTCGCCGGCGCACTCAACTCGCTCACCCGCGAGCAGCTCGTCGCTTACAAGGAGGCCGCCCACCGCGGCATGTCGGCGCTGACCTGGGAGAGCGAGCAACAACGCCTCTGGGCGCTCTACCCGTAAACCGTGAGAACCCGGGTCTGAGCCGGCTCAGTCGATTGTGACGACCTTGCCGGTGGCGGAGGCCTCGAGCACAGCCTCGGCGACCAGCACGGTGCGCAACCCTTCGTGCATCGTCACGATGTCGGCCTCGAGCCCGAGTACGGCGTCGCGGAAGTTCTCGTGTTCGGTGCGCAGCGGCTCGGGCTTGGAGATCGCGAAGCGCGTCATGTTGCCCTCAGTCACACCGCGGAAGCGCGCGACGGCGTCCCACTCGGTCGCCACCGAGCCGTTCTCGTAGAAGGTCAGGTCGGCGGTCACTGTGTCGGCGATGAAGGCGCCGCGTTCGCCCGTGATGACCGTTACCCGCTCCTTCATCGGCGAGAGCCAGTTGACCAGGTGGTTGGTGACGACGCCGTTGCGCAGCCGCCCGACGAAAGCAACGAGATCCTCGTGCTGCCGGCCGCTGCGGTACGCCGTGCCGGACGCGACGCTGACGAACTCCTGCTGGGTGACCCACGCGGTGAGGTCGATGTCGTGCGAGCCGAGGTCCTTGACGACGCCGACGTCGGAGATGCGTGCGGGGAAAGGACCCTGCCGGCGGGTGGCGACCTGGAAGACCTCGCCGAGCTCGCCCGCCTCAAGCCGTCGGCGAACCTCCTGCAGTGCGGGGTTGTAGCGCTCGATGTGACCGACCGCGCCGACCAGTCCGGCGCGCTCGAACGCCTCGGCGATCTCGATCGCGCTCTTCACGTCGCCGGCCAGCGGCTTCTCCACCAGGGCGTGGACGCCCGCGTCGGCGAGAGCGAGCGCCAGCTCGCGATGCATCGATGTCGGCGCGGCGACGACGCAGTAGTCGAGCCGCTGCGCGAGCGCCTGCTCGACGGTCGCGAACAACGGATCGCTGCCAGCCACGGCGTGCGGATCACCGGCCGGATCGACGACCGCGACGAGTTCGACACCGGCCAATGAGCGGAGCACCCGCGCGTGGTGCCGGCCCATCATGCCGAGCCCGATGAGGCCGGCGCGCAGCCGCGCGGTCATGCCCCCGCCCGGGCCACGTCGTTGACCGCTTCGACGATCGCGTGCAGGTCGTCATCGGTCAGAGACGGATGAACCGGCAGCGACAGGACCTCACGCGCCGCCCGCTCCGTCTCGGGCAGGTCGAGCGAGCGAGCGAACGACGGCAACCGGTGCACCGGCGTCGGGTAGTAGATGCCTGAACCGACGCCGCGCACCTGCAGCGCGGCAGCGAACGCATTGCGGTCGTGACCGACGACCCGGATCGTGTACTGGTGGTAGACGTGCACCACGCCTGCGGCGACCGGCGGTACGACGACGCCCTCGAGGTTGGCGTCGAGGAACCGGGCGTTGGCCTGCCGGCGGGCGGTCCAGTCAGCGAGCTTCGCCAATTGCGCCCGCCCGATCGCGGCGTGCAGGTCGGTCATGCGGGTGTTGAAGCCGACGACTTCGTTCTCGTAGCGGCGCTCCATGCCTTGGTTGCGCAACAACCGCAGCAGGCGCGCGGTCTCGGCGTCGGCCGTCGAGACCATGCCGCCCTCGCCGGAGGTCATGTTCTTGGTCGGGTAGAACGAGAAGCAGGCGGCGGTCCCCAGGGTGCCGACCGGCGCCCCGTGAACCGACGCGGCGTGGGCCTGGGCCGCGTCCTCGACCACGTGCAGACCGTGATGCCGGGCCACAGCGCCGATCGCGTGCATGTCGGCCGGGTGCCCGTAGAGGTGCACCGGCATGATCGCCCGGGTGCGCGGCGTCACGGCGGCCTCGACCGCCGCAGCGGACATGCAGAAGCTGCCCGGCTCGATGTCGACGAACACCGGCACACCACCGGCCAGCGCGACCGAGTTGGCGGTCGCGGCGAAGGTGAACGACGGCACGATCACTTCGTCGCCGGCGCCGATCCCGATCGCGATCAGCGCGAGGTGCAGGGCCGACGTACCGGAGTTGACGGCGACGCAGTGCGCGCCGTCGACCAGCTTGGCGAACTCCTCCTCGAAGGCGGCCACCTCGGGGCCTTGTGCCAGCATTCCCGATCGCATCACGCGATCGACTGCCTGCAACTCGTCGTCACCGATCAGCGGCTTCGCCGCGGGGATGAACGGCCGGTCGGTCACGACGGGCCTTCCACCAGCGTGTCGGCGTCGGTCAGCTCGTACAGCTGGCCACTGCTGGGGCAGCGGAACAGACGCCCGGTCTCGTCGACGGGCTCCAGCGGTACGCCGACGCGTCCGACCCAGCGC
Organism: Mycobacteriales bacterium; assembly: GCA_046715235.1. Lineage (GTDB taxonomy): Bacteria > Actinomycetota > Actinomycetes > BP-191 > BP-191 > JBKJZO01. The sequence goes on along the minus strand of JBKJZO010000059.1, from coordinate 1,722 downwards.
AGCCGCCGGGCCGGTACCCCCGCCACGAGCGCGAAGTCGGGCACATCGGCCACGACGACCGATCCGGCCGCGACCATGGCCCAGCGCCCGATACTGACCGGTGCCACGCACACGGCCCTTGCCCCGATCGCGGCACCGTCGCCGATGGTCACGCCGACGGCGTGCCAGTCGGCACCGGACTTGACGCTCAGGTCGGGATTCGCGGCCCGGGGATACAGGTCGTTGGTCAACACCGCGCCAGGGCCGATGAAGACTCCAGCCCCCAGGACCGCGGGTTCGTAGACCAGGCCGTAGTTCTGCACCTTGCAGCCGTCGCCGAGCGTGACTCCGGGGCCGACGTACGCACCCCGGCCGATGACGCAGTCGCGACCCAGCGACGCACCCGCACGGATCTGGGCGTAGTGCCAGATCGACGTGCCCTCACCGATCGTCGCCGTGTCGTCGATGTCGGCGGTGGGCTCCACCCGAATGGGCACGCTACGACCCGGCCGCGGGCGCCGCCGCGAGGCTGTTGACGTACCACTGGTAGGTCGACCTGATGCCCTGCTCGAGCCCGATCTCGGCGCGCCACCCGAGCTTGTTGATGCGGCTCACGTCGAGCAGCTTGCGCGGTGTGCCGTCGGGCTGCGTGGTGTCCCAACGCAGCTCGCCCTGGAAGCCGACGACTCGCGCCACCAGTTCGGCGAGTTCGCGGATCGTCACGTCAGCACCGACACCGACGTTGATCGGGTCGGGGTCGTCGTAGTGCTCCAGGAGGTAGACGACGGCGCGGGCCAGGTCGTCGACGTGCAGGAACTCGCGGCGCGGGCTGCCTGACCCCCACAGGACCACCTCGGGACGCGCGCCCACCTTCGCCTCGTGGAACCGCCGGATCATCGCGGGCAACACGTGTGAGGTCTCGAGATCGAAGTTGTCACCCGGCCCGTAAAGGTTGGTCGGCAAGAGATAGATCGCGTTGAAGCCGTACTGCTGCCGGTAAGCCTGGCTCTGCACCAGCAGCATCTTCTTGGCTAGCCCGTCCGGAGCGTTGGTCTCCTCCGGGTAGCCGTTCCAGAGATCATCCTCCCGGAACGGCACTGGGGTGTGCTTCGGATAAGCACAAACCGTCCCGACCGCGACGAACTTGGCCACCCCCGCCGACCAGGACTCGTGCAGCAACTGCACGCCCATCATCAGATTGTCGAAGAAGTAGCTGGCGGGGTAAGCCTGGTTAGCGCCTATCCCGCCAACGACCGCTGCCAGGTGGATCACCAGATCGGGCCGTGTCTCCCGCAGCAGTCGGACTGTCGCGGCCCGATCGACCAGGTCGCATTCGGCGTGGCGGGGCGCGATCACCTCGCGGCAGCCCCGTCCGTTCAACCGCGCCACAACCCGCCGGCCCAGGAATCCGTGCCCGCCGGTGACGAGCACCCGCGATCGGCTCAGGTCAACCGGCATGCCTCGCCTCCACACACTCCAGCCGCACCAGCAAAGCCGACCGGAGGCAACCTAGCCTGCGGAAGCGACCGCCGCGCCAGTCCGTCGGTCCGTCTTGCAAGAGGGTGCGGACCGCATTACTGTAACAAGAGCCTGGTGGCGACCCTATCTGTCCGACGCCAACCGGATGCACCGGCTGCCCGAGTCCCGCCTGGGGCCACGGTAGCCGGTGCGCACGGCACGATCGCCAGAGGGCCCGGCGTCGAGCGGGGGGTTCAACGCCAGGGATGGTGGGCGCATACGAAC
>JBKJZO010000058.1:0-2696 GCA_046715235.1 Mycobacteriales bacterium | reverse complement strand
GGTGCGGGGTTCTCGTCCTGCTCCGTCGGCCCAATGAGCCCGGCGACGACGACGGTGGCGGCGATGGTGAGGGTGATCAACTGCAGCACCATTCGGAACGGCGTCGAGTCGATCAGCGACTGCAGTCCGGTCGGGATCGGCTTGCCCGCGCGTCCGCCCTGCAGCTTGGGCTCCTGCCACAGCAGCGCGACCGCGACGAAACTCGCGATGACCGCGATGGCAGCCCCCTGCCATGCCAGCGCGAGCGGGATTGGCAGGTCGCCGCGCGCGCCTACCCCATGGGCGATGATCACTGGATGTTGAGCGTCACGAGCGTCAGCTTGCGCTTCTCCAACTCGACCGGGATCTGACCGGGGATGTTCGCAACGAACTCAAGGGTCGCCGTGCCACCAGCTGCGACGTCCTGCTTCTTGTCGTAGGTGTGCAGGTGCACCTCGTCGGCGACATCTGAGGTCACGACCAGCCGGACCTTGCTGCCGAGTTTGACCTTGACGCTCTTCTGAGTCGTGACCTTCCCGCCCGCGACCTTGATGTCGATGACCGTCGCCGCGTCCTCCGGCGGGGTCGTGGTCGCCGGTGGCGCGGCGGTCGTCGGGGCGACTGTAGGACTAGCGGTCTCGCTGGGTGTCGTCGGCGCGGCCGTCGGGGTCCCTACCGACGCGGATGTTGTCGGTGCTGGTGTTGCTTCAGGGTCGCTGTCGCCAGAGCAGGCCGACGCCAGTACCACGAGGGCTACGGCTGCGAGCGCCAAGCGTGTCTCTGGAGTCATGTGCTGAGGCTAGTGGCGACTGGCGACTAGTCCTCAATCTCCACGGCGTCCACGTTGATCCAGACGTACCGCGAGTTCTCGTTGCATTCGCCGAGCACGGTCACGACGAGCGTGTGCTCGATGTCGTCGAGTGGGCCACTCTCGTAGTACAGCTGGCGCATGACCTGTACCCGCGGGTCGTACATGTCGACGATCGTCGGCTCCTCGCCGTCGACGCTGACGGAGGCGCGGCCGTGATTGGGCGCGCCGACGCCGTAGAAGCGAATTCTGCTGCCTGTGAACCGAATGGTGGCGGTGTCGCCCGGCATGCAGCTATGGGCATTACTCCCCGCGCTTTCGACGTTTGCGGTGGCGTGGCCCCACATGCCGTTGTACTCCCACTGTCCGAGGTCGTCCCCTTGGACGAAGTCCTCGATGGTGGTTACTGCGCCGTCACGGGATATCCCGGACCATCCGGACGCCGTCGCGCGCTCTTCGGCGATCGGTTCGAACGTGTAGGTGTTCAAGGCTGCATCCAACGTACTCTGCACGGCTGACAACTCACCAGCAGCGGCGCGCGCCGACGCGCCGCTGTATGCCGTCGTGCGCACCGCCCGAGTGAGCGCTGCCACGTTGGCCGCCAGCGACGTCGCCAGACCTGCAGCCTGCGAGCTACTGGCGCCGATCGACGATGTGACGAGCGTCTGTTCCTCAACGGACGAAGCAATCCCCTGCTGGTTGTCCGTGACTCTGTTGATGGTTTCGGTGACCAGGGTCATGGCGTCGGCCACACCCGTTGAGCCGGCCTTGATCTCATTGACGCTCTGTTTGACCCGTTCCGTTGCCATCGCAGTTTGGCGGGCGAGCTCCTTGACTTCGCCCGCCACAACGGCAAAGCCCTTGCCGTTCTTACCGGCACGTGCCGCCTCGATCGTGGCGTTCAAGGAGAGAATGTGGGTCTGGCTCGCGATCCTGCTGATGAGTTGCAGCATTTCCTCCGCGCGCGTCGATGCCACGTGCAGCTCAGACATGGTCGTGGCTGCGTCGCCGACTTGATGCGCCCCTGAGGTGGCGATGCTCGATGCATCCGCGGCGTGCTTGGCGACATTTCGAATTGTCGAGTCCATTTCCTCAGTCGCTGCCGCAACAATCTGCATCTGGTGCGAGACGTCATCCGCCTCCGCGGATGCCGCTGAGGCCTGTTTGACGGTGCCCTCGCACGTGTCCAGCATTGCCCAGGCGACTCTGTTCATCTGATCGGCCTGCTCGAGGCACGCGGCAGCGGATCGTTGAACGCTGCTGAGCGTGTGACGAAGATGTTGCGTGATTCGATCGACAGCCGAAAGAATCCGCCGCTCGGGCCCGTCCGGTGGCACGTCGACGTGCGAAGGCAACTCTCCGCTGGCCATCAATTCCAGCGTCCGAATGGCGCGGCCGAGATGCCGGCCTGCCCGCCGCCGACTCGCTGAGAGCAGCGCTACGACCGCGACCGACAGCAGTGCGAGCGAGACGAGCGCCTGTGCCGAGAAGGCGGCGGCGATGTCACCGGAACTCGAAGCGCCGACCGCGGCGGCGACGGTCAGGCCGCAGACCGCCCCGACATCAGTCCACGAGGGAATATAGACCGGTCCGAAAGTCGCACCGTGTCGCATGGCCTTCGATGTCATGGAGCCCTTCCTTCAGGACGTGAGCGTCGCGTCAGTGCCCGCTGCCGGCACTCACCGCGATATATCGGCAGCGCACGCGTTAGGTAAAGCCATCGGGCGATTCGTGCGGCGGGTTGCGGCTCCGGGCGGGCAGTTCGCGCCTAGATACGGCCTCGTCACTCACACCACGGTCGACGACAACGGACCTGGTGTGAGCACGCGGTCGTCGAAGCGGACCTACGCCGAACCATGGACTGGTCAACCGACGGACACCGTTCAGGACCCGGACGGGTTGGCGTTGT
>JBKJZO010000057.1:0-21671 GCA_046715235.1 Mycobacteriales bacterium | reverse complement strand
TACCCCCGCCGGTCGCCCGGGTGCGGCTGTCGGCTCGCGATCGCGGCGCGCGGTGCGAGTATGGGTCGGCCGAGTTTCGAGAGCTAGGGGTCACGTGCCGAGCCTGCAGAGCGTTCTCGACCGTGCCGCTGACGGCGGGCGGATCACACCCGAGGAAGCTCTCGAGCTGTACGTCGACGCCGACTTCCACGCGCTCGGCCGGGCCGCAGACGCCATACGCCGCCGCCGCCACCCGAGCGGCTACGCGACGTACCTGATCGATCGCAACATCAACTACACCAACATCTGTGTCACGGCCTGCAAGTTCTGTGCGTTCTTCCGGGCGCCCGGCCACGACGAGGGCTGGATCCGCGACACCGACGAGATCCTGCGCCGCTGCCGCGAGGCGATCGAGCTCGGCGCGACGCAGATCATGTTCCAGGGCGGGCACAACCCCGACTTCGGCATCGAGTACTACGAGCACCTCTTCTCGACGGTGAAGTCCGTGCACCCGCAGCTCGTGCTGCACTCGCTGGGCGCGAGTGAGGTCGTGCACATCGGGCGCGTCTCCGGCCTCACGCACGCCGAGGTGATCGCGCGGCTGAAGGCTGCTGGACTCGACAGCTTTGCCGGCGCGGGGGCGGAGATCCTCGTCGCCCGGCCGCGTTCGGCGATCGCGCCGCTCAAGGAGTCAGGCGAGACCTGGCTCGCGGTGATGGAGACCGCACACGGGCTCGGGGTCGAGTCGACGGCGACCTTCATGATGGGCACCGGTGAGACCAACGCCGAGCGGATCGAGCACCTGCGCATGATCCGCGACGTGCAGGACCGCACCGGCGGCTTCCGCAGCTTCATCCCGTGGACCTACCAGCCCGAGAACAACCACCTCAAAGGCCACACGCAGGCCACGGTCATGGAGTACTTGCGGATCATTGCGGTCGCGCGCCTCTTCTTCGACAACATCAAGCACCTGCAGGGCTCTTGGCTGACGGTCGGTAAGGAAGTCGGCCAGCTCACCCTGCACATGGGCGCCGACGATCTCGGCTCCATCATGTTGGAGGAAAACGTCGTGTCGATGGCCGGCGCGAAGCATCGCTCCAACCGGCTCGAGATCATCCACATGATCCGCGCGGCTGATCGCGTCCCTGCGCAGCGCAACACGCTCTACGAGATCCTCGCCGTCCATGACGATCCGGCCGATGACCCGCAGGGCTACATCCCCTCACACTTCGCATCGACTGCACTTCAGATCCAGCCGGCGTGACAGCCGTCTCCGTCCTGCACTGCGCGCCCGTCGTACTGCCCATCACCTCTTCGCCGATCCGCGACGGGGCTGTCGCTATTGCCGGTGACCGAATCGCCGCGATCGGCCCACGCGCAGAACTGCAGGCGCTGTACGCCGACGCTCGCGTTCGTAGTTGGCGCGGCGTACTCACGCCGGGTCTGGTCAACGCGCACACGCATCTCGAGTACACCGACTTCGCCGACCTCGCGACGACCGGGATGCCGTTCCACGAATGGATCCGCGCACTCATCGCGCGCAACCCGACCTTCACTCCGTCGATGTGGCTCGAAAGCGCGCGGCGCGGCGTACACCAGCTACTGCGGGCGGGTACGACGTGCGTAGCCGACATCGTGACGCACGGACCTGGACTGATTCCCCCTGCTGCGACAGGGCTTTCCGGCATCTCGTACGTCGAGATGACCGGTGTCGACGAGACGCGTTACGAGGCCGACCTCGAGCGGATGGTCGGTGTGCTCGACTCCGCCCCGGCGGGTCGGACGATCGGCGTCAGCCCGCATGCGCCGTACAGCATGGGCACCGAGGTCCTGCGACGCCTGGGCGTGCTCGCGCGCGATCGTGGGATGCGTCTGCATCCGCACGCCGCGGAGACGCAGCAAGAGGTGGAGTACGTCGCGACGGGCGGCGGCCCGTTCGCCGAGTCGAATGTCCGCTTCGGTCTCGAGCTCGAGCTGCAGGGCTGTGGCTGCGGAGTCAGCCCGGTCGCGTTCCTCGATTCGGTCGGGCTGCTCGGTCCCGACGTACACGTCGCGCACGGCGTATACGTCGACGAAGTGGATCGAAAGATATTGCGGGACAAGGGCACGGCGGTCGCCTTGTGCCCGCGCTCCAACGCGATCCTCGGTGCGGGCGCGGCACCCGTCGCCGCGTATCTAGCTGAAGGCAACACCTTCGGAATCGGCACCGATTCGAGTGCCTCGGCGCCGACGCTCGACGTACTGGACGACGTCCGCGCGCTGCGCGACCTCGCCCGCGCGCAGGGTTACGAGAGTGACGACCTCGACCAGCGGCTCGTCACCGCGGCGACCCTCGGCGGCGCGACAGCCATGGGCCTGCCCGACGCCGGCCGACTCGAGCCAGGTGCCCGCGCCGACCTCGCCGTCTTCGACGTGCCAACCGAGGGCGACGCTTACGTAACCCTCGTCGAGTCAGGCGCTGGCCGATGCATAGCGACGGTTCTGGGCGGCCGCATAGTCCACCGCCGGTGAAGGGCAGGTGGCGACGCGGCAAGCCCGTCCCGATCTGGCAGACAGCAGTCGCGTTCCTGATCGGCATCGTCTGCTGTGTCGCGGGCGCAATGAACATCGTTGCGGACAGAGATATCGAGGCATCAGCGGTTCGCACCACGGCCACCGTGACCGACTTCCAGAGATTTCGCCGCGGGCCCGACTCCGCGACCGTTGAATATCGGGTCGGCGAGGTGATCGTCAGCTCGACATTCGGTGTTGAGCGGAGGCTCCGCGTTGGTGAGTCGGTGGAGATCGAGTACGAGCGCGCATATCCCGAGAACGCTCGCGTGGCTGGTGACCGCGCTGACCGCAACGAGGGCGTCATTATGGCTCTTGCGGGAGTCACGTTCGTTGGGGCATCAATCTGGAGTTGGCTCCGGCGCCCTACGCCTCGACGATTCAGAGTCCTGAAGCCGAGCGTGAGGAAACGCGATGTCCCGGGCTGAGCTGGACAAGTCGCCGCACGAGGTCGCGGCGATGTTCGACGACGTCGCGCCCCGCTATGACCGAACCAACGCCGTGCTTTCGATGGGCCTCGACCGTGGCTGGCGCAAGGTCGTCGCGCAGACGGTCGCGTTGCAGCCTGGCGAGACGGCTCTCGATCTCGCGGCCGGCACCGGTACGTCGTCGATCGCCATCGGCGCGGACGGCGGCGAGGTTGTCGCGTGCGACTTCAGTCTCGGCATGCTGCGCGAAGGACGTCGCCGTCATCCCGACACGAACTTCGTCGCCGGCGACGGACTGCGCCTGCCGTTCCGCGACGACGCCTTCGATGCGGTCTCCATCTCGTTCGGTCTGCGCAACCTCAACGACATGGACGCGGGTCTGGCAGAGATGCTTCGAGTCACGAAGCCCGGTGGCCGGCTTGTGGTCTGCGAGTTCAGCCACCCGACGTGGACCCCGTTCCGCGCGGTCTACGTCAACTACCTGATGCGCGCGCTGCCGACCATCGCGCGCCGCGTGTCGAGCAACCCAGATGCCTACGTCTACCTCGCCGAGTCGATCCGCGCGTGGCCGGCACAGGAGCCGCTGGCGCTGCGGATAGCCGCGGCCGGCTGGGAGAGCGTGAAGTGGCGCAACCTCACCGGCGGCATCGTCGCCGTACACAAAGCCGCCCGTCCCCCGATGTAGTGCCGCGCCGACACCCGTATGCGGGGTCGGATGGGGAGCGCGGCGCCGGCCTGATGGCGCCGCGGGGGACCGTCGCCGTACACTCTCCGACGGCTCGTGAAGATTTTCACAAGCACGACTGGCACGATCGGGAAGCAGGCCGACGGTGACGACGTCTGACGCCGCAACGAGCGCCAACGCCGTCGACGCCGACGTGATCATCGTCGGAGCTGGCCCGGGCGGCGCGGCCGCGGCCTACCACCTCGCGCAGGCGGGGCTCGACGTACTCCTCCTCGAAAAATCGTGCTTCCCCCGCGAGAAGGTGTGCGGCGACGGGCTGACCCCGAGGGCAGTCAAGGCCCTGATCGCGATGGGCATCGACACCTCGCCGGAGGCGCCGGGCTGGATCCGCAACCACGGCCTGCGCATCGTCGGCGGCGGCGTCCGGATGGAGCTGCGCTGGCCCGAGCTCGCGAGCTTCCCCGACTACGGACTGGTCCGGCCCCGCCTCGACTTCGACGAGCTCCTCGCTCGCACCGCACAAAAGGCCGGCGCCCGGCTCCAAGAACTGACCGAGGTCACCGGCCCGATCCTCGACGACGCCGGTCGCATCGTCGGCGTCACCGCCCGGCGAATCCCGCCGGACGACGGCCATCGCCGCAGCCGCGCCAGGCACGAGAGCGACGAGGTCACCTACCGCGCGCGCCTCGTCATCGCCGCCGACGGCAGTTCCAGCCGCCTCGCGTTGAGCATGGGGCTGCAGAGGCGCGACGACCGGCCGATGGGCGTCGCCGTACGCCGCTACTTCACCAGCCCCAGGCACGACGACAACTACCTCGAGTCGCACCTTGAGCTCTGGCAGGGAGATCGCCTGCTGCCCGGCTACGGGTGGATCTTCGGCGTCGGTGACGGTACGTCGAACGTCGGGCTCGGCCTGCTCAACACCAGCGAGGCGTTCCGCAACACCGACTACCGCAAGCTGATGGCCGACTGGCTCGCGGCCATGCCGGCCGAGTGGGGTTACCGGGAGGAGAACGCGACCGGCCCGGTGCGCGGCGGCGCCCTCCCAATGGGCTTCAACCGCCAGCCGGCCTACAGCAAAGGGCTCCTCCTGATCGGTGATGCGGCGGGCGCGGTCAACCCGTTCAACGGCGAAGGCATCGCCTACGCCATGGAGACCGGCGAGCTCGCTGCAGACCTCGCCGTCCAGGCCCTCGCCCGCGGCGACGAGCGACTGCTGCGCCGTTATCCCAGTGAGCTAAAGGCGCGGTACGGCGGCTACTACACACTGGGCCGCGTCTTCGTCTCCGCGATCGGCAACCCGCACGTGATGAAGCTCGCGACCAAGTACGGCCTGCCCAGGCCGCTGCTGATGAAGTTCACCCTGAAGCTGCTGGCCAACCTGACCGACCCCCGCGGAGGCGACGCGATGGACCGGGTTATCAACGGGTTGGCCAAGATTGCACCGGCGGCGTGACCGCCCGTCATACCCGCTCTGACCTGCAGTTGCGGGTGACCGAGAGCACTTCCAACCGATTTTGGGCGCGCTTGCCGCGCGAATAGATTGGGGCGGCCCAATCGGGCTTACCCGCCGCACGGAGACAAGAAGGGAAACGACTGTGCTCAAGCTCTACGCGCCGATCGGTATCCTCTTCGTGCTCGCGGCTGGGTTCGCGATCGTCTCGGTGTTGATCGGCCCGCTGATCGGCCCGCGGCGCTACAACAAGGCGAAGTCCGAAGCCTACGAGTGCGGCATCGAGCCGACCGAGCCGCAGGCCAACATGCGGATCCCGGTGAAGTTCTACCTGACCGCGATGCTTTTCATCGTCTTCGACATCGAGATCATCTTCCTCTACCCATGGGCAGTTGCGTTCGGCCAGGTCGGCGGCGCGACCGTCTTCCTGTTCGTCGAGATGGCGCTGTTCATCCTCACCGTGTTCGTTGCCTACGCATACATCTGGCGCCGCGGAGGCCTCGAATGGGACTAGAGGAGAAGCTCCCTAGCGGCATCCTGCTCACCAGCGTCGAGAAGCTGGCCAACTGGTCGCGCAAGTCGTCGCTGTGGCCGGCCACCTTCGGCCTCGCGTGCTGCGCGATCGAGATGATGGCGACCGGTGCCGGGCGCTACGACATCGCCCGGTTCGGCATGGAGGCGTTCCGCGCGTCACCGCGCCAGGCCGACCTCATGATCGTGGCCGGCCGGGTCAGCCAGAAGATGGCTCCGGTGCTGCGCCAGATCTACGACCAGATGCCCGAGCCCAAGTGGGTCATCGCGATGGGTGTCTGCGCGTCGTCCGGCGGCATGTTCAACAACTACGCGCTGGTGCAGGGTGTCGACCACGTCGTGCCGGTCGACATGTACCTGCCCGGCTGCCCGCCGCGGCCCGAGATGTTGCTCGACGCGATCATCAAGCTGCACGAGAAGATTACGCAGACGCCATTGACCGAGACTCACGAGCTGTTCGGCCCAGGTCATGGAGTCAAGAGCGCATGAGCGAGACGTCCGGCATGCCGAGCAACACGTCGGCGCCGCCGAGGGTGCCGCGCCAGTACGCCGACCAGCCGGCATTCGACCTGCTCGTGACGGCCGTCGAAGGCGCGTTCCCCGAGGCCGTCGAGAAGGCAGTCGTCGACCGCGGCGAGCTGACGCTGTACGTCGACCGTGCGCATCTCGTCGACGTCGCCAGGCTCCTGCGCGACGACCCGTCGCTGCATTTCGAGCTGCTGTCGGGCGTTTCCGGCGTCGACTACCCCGAGACTGACGACGGCCGCCGGCTGCACGCGGTCTACCACCTGCTGTCGATGAGCCGGCGGCAGCGGGTGCGGCTGGAAGTGTCGGTCAGCGTCGAGGACGCCCACATTCCCAGCCTCGTCGGCGTCTACCCGACCGCCGACTGGCACGAGCGGGAGACCTACGACTTCTTCGGCATCGTCTTCGACGGGCATCCGCACCTCACGCGGATCGAGATGCCCGACGACTGGGAGGGTCACCCGCAGCGCAAGGACTACCCGCTCGGCGGCGTACCCGTGCAGTTCAAAGGCGCGACGATCCCGCCGCCGGACGAGCGGAGGTCGCTGGCGTGACCGACACCGACGCCGTCTACACGGTCACCGGCGGCGACTGGGACCAGGCGTTCCAGGAGGGCGGCTTCAACGACGAGCGCATCGTCGTCAACATGGGGCCGCAGCACCCGTCGACGCACGGCGTACTGCGGATGGTTCTCGAGCTCGAGGGCGAGACCGTCATCAACACCAAGGTGGTCATCGGCTACCTGCACACGGGCATCGAGAAAAACCTCGAATACCGCAACTGGACGCAGGGCGTCACGTTCGTCACGCGCATGGACTACCTGTCCAACTTCTTCAACGAGACGTCCTACTGCCTCGGCGTCGAGAAGCTGCTCGGCATCGAGGTGCCGGAGCGCGCGACCACGATCCGCGTGCTGCTGATGGAGCTCGAGCGCATTGCATCGCACCTCGTCTGGCTCGCCACCACCGGCCTGGAGCTCGGTGCGATCTCGGTGATGCTCTACGGCTGGCGCGAGCGCGAGTTGATCCTCGACATCAAGGAAATGATCACCGGCCTGCGCATGAACAACGCCTACATCCGACCGGGCGGGCTCGCGCTGGACATGCCACCGGGCGCCGAGGAGAAGATCCGCGCCTTCCTGCGCGAGATGCCCAAGCGGCTGCATGAATACGAAAACCTCCTCAACGGCAACCCGATCTGGACTCGCCGCACCCAGTCCATCGGCTACCTCGACGCGAGCAGCTGCATCGCGCTCGGCGTCACCGGCCCGATGCTGCGCAGCGCCGGCATGGCGTGGGACATCCGCAAGACCGAGCCCTACTGCGACTACGAAAACTACGAGTTCGACGTACCGACCGCCGACACCTGCGATGTCTGGGGCCGGTACGTCGTGCGGCTGGCCGAGATCCGCGAGTCGCTCACAATCGTCGAGCAGGCCGTCGACCGGCTGGCGCCCGGGCCGGTGATGGTCGAAGACAAGAAGATCGCGTGGCCGGCGCAGCTCGCGCTCGGCCCCGACGGCCAGGGCAACTCGCTCGACTACATCCGCAAGATCATGGGCACCTCGATGGAGGCGCTCATCCACCACTTCAAGCTGGTAACCGAGGGTTTCCGGGTGCCAGCCGGTCAGGTCTACGTGCCGGTCGAGTCGCCGCGTGGCGAGCTCGGCATGCACGTGGTCTCGGACGGCAGCGCGCGTCCATACCGCGTGCACGTCCGCGACCCGTCGTTCGTCAACCTGCAGTCAGTGCCGGCCCTCACCGAGGGCGGGCTTCTTGCCGACGTCATCGCCGCGGTCGCCAGTGTCGACCCGGTCATGGGTGGAGTGGACCGCTAGATGCCGTTGACCGACCAGACCAAGGCACGGGCGCGCGAGATCGTCGCCCGCTACCCGAAGTCGCGCTCCGCCCTGCTGCCGATGCTTCATCTCGTGCAGTCCGAGGAGGGCTACGTCAGCCCCGAGGGCGTCGGGCTGTGCGCCGAGGTGCTCGGGCTCACCAAGGCCGAGGTCGGTGCGGTCGCGACGTTCTACACGATGTACAAGCGGCGCCCGTGCGGCGACTTCCTGGTCTCGGTCTGCACCAACCTGTCGTGCCAGCTGCTCGGCGGCGAGCAGATCTACGGGGAGCTCAAAGAGCACCTGGGTGTCGGCCACGACCAGACCACGCCCGACGGCACCATCACGTTCGAGCACGCCGAATGCCTGGCGGCGTGCGACTTCGCGCCGGTGGTGACGGTCAACTACGAGTTCTTCGACTTCCAGACGCCCGAGTCCGCGAAGGCGCTCGTCGAAGCGATCCAGCGGGGCGAACGCCCCATGCCCACCCGCGGCGACGACCTGGTCACCTTCCGGGAGATCGAGGCGCAGCTAGCCGGCTTTGGGGTCAGTGCCCCGGCGGCATCAGAGGGGGCGCTCTGATGCCCATCACTCCGGTGCTCACGCGCCGCTGGGAGCTTGACCGGCCCTGGACGATCGAGACCTACGAGCGCAACGACGGCTACACCGCGTCGCGCAAGGCGCTGACCGGCATGACTCCAGATGCCGTCATCGCGTTGGTCAAGGACTCCGGGCTGCGCGGCCGTGGTGGAGCCGGCTTCCCGACCGGCATGAAGTGGGGCTTCATCCCGCAGGGCGACGGCAAGCCGCACTACCTGGTCGTCAACGCCGACGAGGGCGAGCCGGGCACCTGCAAGGACGCGCCGCTCATGATGACCGACCCGCACTCGCTCATCGAGGGCATGGTCATCACCTCGTACGCCGTCCGCTGCAACCACGCGTTCATCTACCTGCGCGGGGAGCTCGTCCATGCGGGCCGCAGGTTGGAAGCGGCAATCGCCGACGCCTACGCGAAGGGTCACCTCGGCAAGTCCATCTACGGCACCGGCTTCGACCTCGAGCTCACTCTCCACCGCGGCGCAGGGGCGTACATCTGCGGCGAGGAAACCGCTCTGCTCGACTCCCTTGAGGGCTACCGCGGCCAGCCGCGACTCCGCCCGCCGTTCCCCGCGATCGAAGGGCTCTACGCCTGCCCGACGGTGGTCAACAACGTCGAGACCATCGCCAGCGTGCCCTTCATCGTCGACAAGGGCGCCGAGTGGTTCCGCAGCATGGGCACTGAGAAGTCGCCCGGCCCGAAGATCTTCAGCGTCTCGGGTCACGTCGAGCGGCCGGGCCAGTACGAAGTGCCACTGGGTACGACGGCCCGCGAGCTCATCATGGACATCGCCGGCGGCATCAAGGGCGCCGTCGCCGACAACCGGACCCTCAAGGCGTGGACGCCGGGCGGCTCGTCGACGCCGATGCTGACCGCCGAGCACCTCGACACGCCCCTCGACTTCGAGGGCGTCATGGCAGCGGGATCACTGCTGGGCACCGCGGCGATCATGGTGATGGACGACACCACGTGCATGGTCAAGACGTGCCTGCGGCTCACCGAGTTCTACGCGCACGAGTCGTGCGGCAAGTGCACGCCCTGCCGTGAGGGCACCTACTGGATGGTGCAGATCCTCGACCGCCTCGAGCGGGGCATCGGCGACGAGCAGGACATCACGACGCTGCTCGATACCTGCGACAACATCTTCGGCCGGTCGTTCTGCGCGCTCGGCGACGGCGCCACGAGCCCGATCGTTTCGGCCATCAAGTACTTCCGCGACGAGTTCGTCGCGCACTACGAGCAGAAGGGCTGCCCGTTCGCGGCAGCGCCCGTGGTCGCAGGGGCAACGTCGTGACCGCGCCGACCGAGCAGAAAACCGGCGTCGACATGGTGACGCTGACCATCGACGGCGTCGAGGTGACAGTCCCCGAGGGCACCCTGATCATCCGCGCGGCCGAGCAGGTCGGCGTACAGATCCCGCGGTTCTGCGACCATCCGCTGCTCGATCCGCTCGGCGCGTGCCGCCAGTGCCTCGTCGAGATCGTGCCCAAGGACGACGGCCGACCGAAGCCGCCGCCCAAGCCGTTCACGGCGTGCACGGCGACTGTGGCCGAGGGCATGGTCGTCAAGACGCAGCTCACGTCCGACATGGCCCGCAAGGGACAGGAGGGGACGCTCGAGTTCCTGCTCATCAACCACCCGCTCGACTGCCCCATCTGCGACAAGGGCGGCGAGTGCCCCCTGCAGAACCAGACAATGAGCAACGGCCCGGCCGACTCGCGTTTCCGCGATACCAAGCGCACCTACGCCAAGCCGATCGCGATCAGCGCTCAGGTGCTGCTCGACCGCGAGCGGTGTGTGCTGTGCGCGCGCTGCACCCGGTTCTCGCAGGAGATCGCCGGCGACCCCTTCATCGAACTCTTCGAGCGCGGCGCCCTCGAGCAGGTCGCGATCTACACCGACGAGCCCTTCGAGTCCTACTTCTCGGGCAACACCATCCAGATCTGCCCGGTCGGAGCACTCACCAGCACTCAGTACCGATTCCGCGCCCGCCCGTTTGACTTGGTGTCGACCCCCTCCGCGTGCGAGCACTGCGCGTCGGGGTGCGCGCTGCGGGTCGACTCGCGGCGCGGCAAGGTGATGCGCCGGCTCGCGGGCCACGACCCTGCGGTCAACGAGGAGTGGAACTGCGACAAGGGCCGGTGGGCGTTCCAGTACGACCGCCTGCCCGACCGCATCGACGTTCCGATGGTCCGCGGCAACGACGGCGAGCTGCACGAGGTCTCGTGGAGCGAGGCTATCGAGCGCGCGGCCGGCGGATTGACCGCGGCCCGCACCGCTGCCGTCGCGACCGGCGGCCGGCTGACGCTCGAGGACGCTTACGCGTACTCGAAGTTCGCGCGCGTGGTTCTCGGCACCAACAACATCGACTTCCGCGCCCGCCCGCACAGCGCCGAGGAAGCTGCGTTCCTAGCAGCGCACGTCGCCGGCCGGCCCATGGCGACGACGTACGCCGACATCGACGCCGCGCCGTCCGTGCTGCTCGTCGGGTTCGAGCCCGAGGAAGAGTCGCCCATCGTCTTCCTCAGGATTCGCAAGAAGGCCCGCCGCGGTGCTCTCGCCGTCTTCTCCATCACCAGCTACGCCGGCGCGGGACTCGCGAAGCTGTTCGCGACGCCACTGCTGACCGCGCCCGCCGGCGTACCCGCACTCCTCGATTCGCTGGCCGGCGAGGGACTCGTCGACTCCTTCGCCGATGCCGCGGCCGCGTTGCGCACGCCGGGCGCGCTCGTGCTCGTCGGCGAACGGCTTGCTGCTATTCCCGGGGCGCTGAGCGCGGCGGTCCGGCTGGCCGAGGCGACCGGCGCGAAGCTCGCGTGGGTCCCGCGCCGGGCCGGCGACAGAGGCGCGGTCGAGGCCGGTTGCCTGCCGGGCGTTCTTCCTGGCGGCGCGCCCGTTGGTGACCTGGCGGCCGCTGAGTCGCTCGCGAGTGTTTGGGGTGTACCCGTACCAACCGCTGCCGGGGCCTCCCTCGACGAGTCGCTGGCGGCTGCCGCCAGCGGCGAGATCGATGCCTTCGTCGTCGCCGGCGTCGAGGCCGGCGACCTCGCCGATCCCGACGCGGCGTTGGCGGCGCTCGACAACGCCCGCTTCCTGGTGTCGCTCGAGGTACGCCGCTCGGCGATCACCGACATCGCGCACGTCGTGCTGCCAGTCGCCGCGGCCACCGAGAAAGTCGGGACGTTCCTCGACTGGGAGGGCCGGCCGCGCAGGCTGAAGCCGTCGATCAAGACCGACCGCCTCTCCGATCTTCGTGTGCTCAGTGCTATCGCCGCTTCGATGGGTGTGCAACTCGGGCTGTCGACGCCCGCCGCCGCAAGAGCCGAGCTCACGTCGATCGGTGCCTGGGCTGGGGCGCGGCCGGAGGTTCCCACTGTCAGCCCCGAAGGCGGATCCGTCGAAGCCGATCAATCGCTGGTCTTTGACGGCTGGCGGATGCTGCTCGACCTTGGCCTGCTCCAGGACGGCGAGCCGCAGCTGGCCGCTACCGCGCGCATTCCGCAGGTCGTCGTCAACCTGCAGACCGCGCGCACCCTCGGCGTCGACGCCGGCAACCGCGTCACCATCACGACCGATCGGGGCTCGGTCACGTTGCCCGTCGCGATAGGTGCTGTCGCCGACGGCGTCGTCTGGCTGCCGCTCAACTCACCGGGTGTCCGCGCGCTGGCCGAGCTCGGCGTACCCGGGTCAGCGGTCACTGTGGCCGCCGCCGGGACCGCCGATGACGACGACGCCGAAAGTCGCGCCGAGGTGGCGTCATGATCGTCGCGCAGTCGCCCGAGATCGTGACCTCGCTCGGCAACGACCCCTTGTGGCTCACCGCAATCAAGGCGGTCGCCATCTTCGCGGCGCTCATGGTGACCACGATCTTGTTGGTATGGGCGGAGCGCCGGATCGTCGCGCGCATGCAGCAGCGGCTCGGACCCAACCGGGTCGGGCCGATGGGCATCCTGCAAACGCTGGCCGACGGCATCAAGCTGTTCCTCAAGGAAGACATCAGGCCGCGGCTCGCCGATCGGCCCGTCTACCTGCTCGCGCCGGTCCTGGCGATGATCCCGGCGTTTCTCGCGTTCTCGGTGATCCCCTTCGGGCCTTCCGTCTCGATCGCTGGCAACCGGACGCCGTTGCAGCTGACGGACCTTCCGGTCGGGATCCTGTTCGTCCTGGCCATGAGCTCCATGGGCGTCTACGGCATCGTCCTCGCGGGCTGGTCCAGCGGATCGACCTACCCGCTGCTCGGTGCCCTTCGGTCAGCTGCTCAGCTCATCAGCTACGAAGTCGCGATGGGCTTGTCCATCGCGGGCGTGTTCCTCTACTCGGGATCGCTCTCGACCTCTGACATCGTGGCCAAGCAAGAGAGCCGCTGGTTCATCGTCTTCCTGCCGGTGTCCGCGCTGATCTACGCCATCTCGGCCGTCGGCGAGACCAACCGCGCTCCGTTCGACCTGCCGGAGGCCGAGTCCGAGCTCGTCGCCGGGTTCCACACCGAGTACTCGTCGGTGAAGTTCGCGATGTTCTTCCTCGCCGAATACATCAACATGATCACGGTCTCGGCGGTGGCGACCACACTCTTCCTCGGCGGATGGCGCCCGTTCTTCCCGTTCTCGCGCATCGGCAGCGGCCTGGACACCGGATGGTGGCCGCTGCTGTGGTTCGCGATGAAGGTCGCGGTCCTGCTGTTCGCCTACATCTGGCTGCGGGCCACGATGCCGCGCCTGCGCTACGACCAGTTCATGCAGCTCGGCTGGAAACTACTCGTGCCCGTAAGCCTGGTCTGGCTGCTGTTCGCCGCCGGCTGGCGGGTCTGGCAGCAGGAGAACGACGTCAATTCCGGGAGCCTGCGCTGGGTAGCCATCGGCGCCGCCGTACTGCTGGCGCTTGTGTGGTTCCTGCCGGAGTCCAAGGCCGCCAAGGCTGACGCGCACAAGGAGGTATCCCGCCGTGCGTGATCTCCTTCCGCCGTCGCTGCGCGGATTCGGGCTGACCTTCGGCACGATGTTCCGCAAGGTCAACACCGTCCAGTACCCCGAGGACCGCAAGCCGACCGCGCCGCGCTACCACGGCCGGCACGTGCTCAACCGGCACCCTGACGGCCTGGAGAAGTGCGTCGGCTGCGAGCTGTGCGCGTGGGCTTGCCCGGCCGACGCGATCTTCGTCGAAGGCGCCGACAACACGGACGAAGCGCGGTTCTCTCCCGGCGAGCGCTACGGCGCCAACTACCAGATCAACTACTTGCGCTGCATCTTCTGCGGCCTGTGCATCGAGGCCTGCCCGACGCGCGCGCTGACGATGACCAACGAGTACGAGCTGGCCTCCGACAGTCGGGCCGACCTGATCTTCACCAAGGAGCAGCTGCTGGCGCCGCTAAGTGAGGGCATGGAGGCGCCGCCGCACCCGATGCGCCTCGGCGATTCCGAGCAGGACTACTACGCCCGCGCCGACGAGTCCGGCGGGCGCCGTGGGTAGCGTTCTCGCAGCGTCGGCGGGTGGCGGCACAGCCGAAGTCGTCACGTTCTGGCTGCTCGCACCGATCGCCGTACTCGCGGCGCTGGCGATGGTGGTGTCCAAGAACGCGGTGCACGGTGCGCTCTTCCTGGTGGCCGACTTCTTCTGCCTGGCCGTCTGCTATCTGCTGCTCGAAGCACCCTTCCTGTTTGCGGTGCAGATCATCGTCTACACCGGCGCGATCATGGTTCTCTTCCTGTTCGTGCTCATGCTGGTCGGTGTCGACCGCAGCGATTCGCTCACCGAAACGCTGCGCGCTCAGCGACCGGCAGCACTCCTCCTCGGGCTCGCCTTCATCGCCCTGCTGGGAGCGGCGATCGGGCCGGTCGTCTTCGACATGCCGGAAGCCGGATTGGCGGCTGCGAACGCCGACGGCAACGTTCTGGGCATCGCCCGCCTGCTGTTCACCAACTACGTATTCGCGTTCGAAGTCACCAGCGCCCTGCTTATCGTCGCCGCGGTCGGCACGATGGTCCTCGCGCACAAGGAGCGCACGACCAAGCGGCTGAGCCAACGTGAGCAGTCGATTCGCCGGTTCGAGGGACAACACCCGTCACCCGACGCGGGCCCCGGCGTGTTCGCCGACGACGACGATGCACTGACGCCGGCGATCGTGGCGACCGACGGCACCGACGTCTACACCATGGGGGACGAGTGAACCCCGGCTACTACCTGATGCTCAGCGCCATCCTTTTCTGTATCGGCGCGGTCGGCGTACTCATCCGTCGCAACGCGATCGTGGTCTTCATGTGCGTCGAGCTGATGCTCAACGCGACCAACCTCGCGCTCGTGACGTTCTCGCGCGTCCACGGTCAGCTCGACGGCCAGATCATGGCGTTCTTCGTCATGGTCGTTGCCGCGGCCGAGGTCGTCGTCGGTCTGGCGATCATCGTGACCATCTTCCGCACCAGGCAGTCGGCCTCGGTGGACGACGCCAACCTGTTGAAGTGGTGAGCCGGTGATCGACGTCGTACTCGCGGCCGAAGGCGGCACCGCGACGGCGCATGCCGCGACGGGCGCTGCCGACCTGATGTGGCTGCTGGTCGTTGCGCCGGTTCTCGGGTCGGCTGTGCTGTTGTTCGCCGGACGCCGGTCCGACAAGTGGGGGCACCTGCTCGCGACCGGCGTGTCCGGGTTCACGTTCCTGCTCGGTGCGGCGATGTTCCTGCAGTTGCTGGGGCGCAGCGGCGAAGAGCGGGCCTTGACGCAGCAGCTCTACACGTGGATCCCGGTCGGTGACCTGCAGGTCGAGTTCGGCCTGCTACTCGACCCGTTGTCGACGTGCTTCGTGCTGCTGATCACCTTCGTCGGCACGTTGGTGCACGTCTACTCCATCGGCTACATGGAGCACGACGACGACCGGCGCCGGTTCTTCGCCTATCTCAACCTGTTCATCGCGGCGATGCTGCTGCTCGTCCTCGCCGACAACTATCTGCTCCTGTACGTCGGATGGGAGGGCGTCGGTCTCGCGTCGATGCTGCTCATCGGCTTCTGGGGGCACGTGCCCGAATACGCCACCGCGGCGAAGAAAGCGTTCGTCGTCAACCGGGTCGGTGACGTAGGTCTCGGCCTCGCCGTCATGGCGATGTTCGCGACTGTCGGTGCTGTTGGCTTCGACCAGGTTTTCGCAGCCGTCGGTGCGATGGACAACAGCACGATCGTAGCCATCAGCCTGCTTCTCCTGCTGGGAGCATGCGGCAAGAGCGCGCAGTTCCCGCTGCATGTGTGGCTGCCCGACGCGATGGCTGGTCCGACGCCGGCGTCCGCACTCATCCACGCGGCGACGATGGTCACCGCCGGCGTCTATCTGGTCGCGCGGTCCTATCCTCTGTTCAGCGCTTCGCCCAACGCGCGCGCCGCGGTGATGACGATCGGCATCGCGACCGTGCTCATCGGCGGCGTGATCGCCTGTGCGCAGGACGACATCAAGAAGGTGCTGGCCTACTCCACCATCAGCCAGATCGGCTACATGATGATCGGCGTCGGACTCGGGCCCGCAGGCTACGCGCTCGGCATCTTCCACCTGCTGACGCACGGCTTCTTCAAGGCGCTGATGTTCCTCGGTGCCGGCTCGGTCATGCATGGCGTGCACAACGAAACCGACATGCGCCGGATGGGCGGGCTGCGCAAGTACATGCCCTGGACCTACTGGACGTTCTTCATCGGCTGGCTGGCGATCATCGGCCTGCCGCCCGCTGCCGGCTTCTTCTCCAAGGACGCGATCCTCGAAGTCGCGTTCGGCGAGGGCGCCCAGAACGGCGGCTTCTACGTCCTCTACGCGCTTGGGCTGCTCGGCGCCGTAATCACTGCGTTCTACATGACGCGCCTGATGGCAATGACGTTCTGGGGCCCGGAGCGGTTCGACAAGAGTGTGCACCCGCACGAGTCGCCGCGGGTGATGACGATCCCGCTCGCGTTCCTTGCAGTGGGAGCACTTCTGGCAGGGCTGCTGCTCGGCGGTTTCGACGCCGAGAACCGCCCGATCGCGCGGTGGCTCGAGCCGACGTTGGGTCACGCCGAACACCACGATCTGGCGGTCAACCCCTGGCTGCTCACCGCGATCACCGTCGGCCTGATCGCCGCCGCCGCGTACGCCGCGTTCACCCGCTACGCCAGTCGTGACGTCCCGATCGTCGCGCCGGAACCGGTCCTCCCGCCGGTCACCTGGGCTCGCAAGAAGCTGTACTTCGACACGGTCTACGAGAGCGTTTTCATGCGTCCCGGCCAGTGGCTCGCGCGGGCGCTGGTCTTCGTCGACGGCCGTGGTGTCGACGGCGTCGTCAACGGCACGGCGGCCCTCATCGGCGGAAGCTCCGGCCGGCTTCGCCGGATCCAAACGGGCTTCGTCCGCTCGTACGCGCTCGGCATGCTCGGTGGAGCAGTCCTGCTGGTCGGAACCCTGCTGCTGGTGAGGCTCTGACCATGAGCGACTTTCCCTGGCTCACAGCGATCGGCGTGGTGCCGCTGGCCGGCGCCCTCGTCGTGTCGGCGGTCCCACGTCAGCGCGTCGCGCTGGCCAAGCAGGTCGCGATCGCGTTCTCGTTGGTCGCCTTCGTGCTCACGGTGGCGATGCTGACGCAGTACGACCGCCACTCGACCGAGCCGTTCCAGCTAGTCGAAAAACACGAGTGGATCGAACAGTTCGGCATCAGCTACCACGTCGGCGTCGACGGCGTCGCGCTGCTGCTCATCGCGCTGACGACGTTCCTGGTCCCGATCGTGCTGTTGGGCTCGTGGAACGTCGATACCCGGGTGAAGAGCTACTTCGTACTCATGCTCGCCCTCGAGACAGCGATGGTCGGCGTGTTCGCCGCGCTCGACGTGTTCCTGTTCTACGTGTTCTTCGAGGCGATGCTCGTGCCGATGTACTTCCTCATCGGCGTCTGGGGGGGCGAGCGGCGCGTTTACGCGGCAGTCAAGTTCTTCCTCTACACGCTGCTTGCCGGGCTGCTGATGCTCGTCGCGATCCTGACCATGTACTTCCTGACGCGGCGCGGCGGCGGACCTGGCTCGTTCGCCTACGAAGACTGGCTCGCCCTCAGCGTCAGTGAGACGACGCAACGGTGGCTCTTCCTCGGGTTCTTCGTCGCGTTCGCGGTCAAGGTCCCGTTGTTCCCGTTCCACACGTGGCTGCCCGACGCACATACCGAGGCACCGACCGGCGGGTCCGTCATCCTCGCCGGTGTGCTGCTCAAGATCGGGACGTTCGGATTCCTCCGCTACTCGATCCCGCTCTTCCCTGATGCCGCGAAGGATTTCGCGCTCCCGATGATGATTCTCGGCGTCATCGGCATCTTCTACGGAGCCCTCGTCGCGATCGTGCAGAAGGACATCAAGCGACTCGTCGCCTACACGTCGATCGCGCACCTGGGCTTCATCGTGATGGGCATGTTCGCCTTCACCAGCCAGAGCCTCTCCGGCGCTGTTCTCTACATGGTCAACCACGGTCTGTCGACCGGCGCGCTCTTCCTCATCATCGGCTTCCTCTACGAGCGGCGGCACACGCGCCTGATCTCCGAGTACGGCGGGCTGCGCACCGTCGTTCCGGTGCTGGCGGCGACGTTCCTTGTCGCAGGCCTGTCGAGCCTTGCCCTGCCGGGCCTCAACGGTTTCGTCAGCGAATTCCTCGTGCTGCTGGGCACGTACACGCGGTACCCGACTCTCAGCGTCATCGCGACGTTCGGCATCATCCTCGCCGCGCTCTACATCCTGATCGCCTACCAGCGCACGATGCAGGGTGAGATCACGGTCGAAGCCAACCGCGCGCTGCCCGACCTGACGCTGCGGGAGCGGGTGGTGATCGGCCCGGTGCTGGCGATGATCGTCGTACTCGGTGTCTTCCCCGGCCCTGCGCTCGAGGTGATCGAGCCGGCAATCGATCGGGTCATGGCCCGCGTCGAGCAGACCGACCCTGCGCCCACGCTGTCCACCGGGAGCCACTGATGATCGCCGGTGACCTCGCGCTCCTGCCGGTGCAGGACCTGCCACCGCTGCAGGCGCCGTCGATCGCCTACCACGCCATCGCGCCGATGCTCGTCGTGTTCGGTGCCGCGCTGATCGGCGTACTCGTCGAGGCGTTTGCCCCGGCAGCGTTGCGACGCGTCGTCGGTCTCGTGGTCGCCCTAGGCGGCTCGCTCGTCGCGCTCGGCTACGTCGTCAAGCTGTCCGGCACCCGGACCATCGTCACTAGTGGCGCAGTCGCTACCGACGGCCCCGCCCTGTTCCTGCAGGGCGCGATCCTCGCTCTGGCCGCCACCGCCTTGCTCGTGATGGGCGAGCGCTCGCACGAGACGGCGGCCGAGCTGGCCAGCGGCAACGGCGGGCAGATCCGCCCGCTGCAGACCGAGATGTACTCGCTGACGATGTTCTCCGTCGGCGGCATGATGCTTTTCGTCTCCGCGCACAACCTCATCGTCATGTTCATCGCGCTCGAGGTGCTCTCCCTGCCGCTCTACCTCCTGTGCGGCCTGGCGCGACGGCACCGCCTGGTGAGCCAGGAAAGCGCGGTCAAGTACTTCCTTCTCGGTGCTTACTCGTCGGCGTTCTTCCTGTACGGCGTCGCGCTGCTCTACGGCTACGCCGGCAGCGTCTCGCTCACCGCGCTGCACGACGCGGCGGTGACCCCGGGGAGGAATGACGCGCTCCTGTACGCCGGACTCGCACTTCTCGGCGTCGGGCTGCTGTTCAAAGTCGGTGCCGTGCCCTTCCACTTCTGGACGCCCGACGTCTACCAAGGCGCACCGACCGCGGTCACGGCGCTCATGGCGGCGTGCACGAAGGTCGCCGGGTTTGGCGCTCTCCTGCGCATCATGCTCGTGCCGTTCTACGACCTGCGCGCCGAATGGCGACCTAGCGTGGGTGCGATCGCGGTCCTGACGATGGTCGTCGGCGCTGTCATCGCGGTGACCCAGACCGACGTCAAGCGCATGCTCGCGTACTCGTCCGTGGCGCACGCGGGGTTCATCCTCACCGGTGTCGCCGCGACCAACAGGGCCGGTCTGTCGGCTGCGATGTTCTACCTGCTCGCCTACGGCTTCACGGTCATCGGTGCGTTCGCGATCCTCACCCTGGTCCGCGACGCGAACGGTGAGGCGACGCACCTGTCGCAGTGGCAGGGCCTCGGCCGCAGATCTCCACTGGTCGCGGGCCTGTTCACCTTCTTCCTGTTCGCACTCGCCGGCATCCCGCTGACCAGTGGTTTCGTCGGGAAGTTCGCGGTCTTCTCCGCTGCGGTCAACGGCGGGGCGACCTATCTGGCAATCGTTGGTGTCGTGACCAGCGCGGTGGCCGCGTTCTTCTACGCGCGCGTCGTCGTACTCATGTTCTTCCAAGAACCCGTTGAGGGCGGCGCCGAGGTCGTCGCGCCGCGAGTCCTCACCGCAGCCGCCGTCGGGCTCGCCGCGATTGCCACGATCGCGCTCGGAGTGCTGCCGGACACGTTGCTCCGGGTGGCCAATGAAGCGGGCACGTTCATCCGGTGACTGACACACCGCGGCGGGTCGCTGGTGTCGAGTTTCACGACTCGGCGCTCGAAGCGGATGTCCGCTCGGGGCTCGAGGCCGTCGAGACGATGCTGCGCGAGTCCGTCAAGAGCAACTACCCCTTCGTCACCGAGGCGTCGCGCTATCTGGTCGACGCGGGGGGCAAGCGGTTCAGGCCCTTGCTCGTCCTGCTCGCCAGCCAATTTGGCGACCCGCACGCTGAAGGCATCATCCCGGCCGCGGTCGCCATCGAGCTCACGCACCTGTCGACGCTCTACCACGACGACGTGATGGACGAAGCGACCCTGCGCCGCGGTACGCCGAGCGCTAACTCCCGCTGGGACAACACGATCGCGATCCTGACCGGAGACTTCCTCTTCGCCAGGGCGTCGGAGATCACCGCCGATCTGGGCACCGAGCCGACTCGGATTCTCGCGCAGACGATCGCGGTGCTCTGCGAGGGCCAGATCCGCGAGACCGTGGGGCCAGTCGAGGGCGCCGACCTCGTCGAGCACTACCTCAGCGTCGTAGCCGAGAAGACCGGTTCCCTCATCGCTACATCAGGGCGGCTAGGCGCTCTCCTGTCGGGCGCTGACGCAGCCGTTGTCGATGTCCTCACCCGCTACGGCCAGGTCATCGGCAGCGCGTTCCAGCTCTCCGACGACATCATCGACGTGGCGAGCGAGACCGGTGACTCGGGCAAGACGCCGGGCACCGACCTGCGCGAGGGCATCTGCACGCTGCCGGTGCTCTATGCCCTCAGGAGCGGGGGAGAGCGCGGCGAGCGCCTGACGGCACTTCTGTCCGCCGGTTCGGCGGCTGCCGAGGACGACATCGTCGAGGCGCTGGCGCTGCTGCGTGACCACCCCGCGATGGCCGACGCTCGGGCAACGCTGGCCTCGTACGCCGACCGCGCCAAGTCGATCGCGGCGGACCTGCCGCCGACCTCCGCGCGGGACGCCCTGGAGGCGCTCGCCGACTTCGTCGTCGCCCGTACCGGTTAGGTCACCAGGGGCGCTACGGCGACCTGGCGGCGAGTGGCTTGTCGAATTCGGTCAGGGCCCTTGCGGCTGGCTAATATGACCCGACGCCGGGGGCCCTGCCTGGCGTCCGAGGCCTGCACTGGGTCGACCGTACGGCCGCTCCGACGAGGGGACTGATGACCGACTACTTCGGGCCCTACACGACAGTGGGCGTCCTGATCGTCACCGGCATCCTCTTCATCACCGTCGCCTTCACGGCCAACCGGCTGATCAGGCCCGCTCGGCCCCGGCGTGCGGAGAAATTCCTCACTTACGAGTGCGGCATCGACCCGGTCGGCGTCGGCTGGTCGCAGACGCAGATCCGCTACTACGTGTTCGCGTTCCTCTTCGTCATTTTCGACGTCGAGAGCGTGTTCCTGTTCCCCTGGGCGCTGATCTTCAGCAAGCCGGGGTTCGGTGGGCTGGCACTTGCCGAGATGGCCGTCTTCATCGGCTTCCTCGCGGTCGGCCTGCTCTACGCCTGGAAGAAAAAGGTGCTCGAATGGGTCTGAGCGACCAGGTCGAGGTCCCGCAGCCGATCAAGTTCGTGCTCAACTGGGGCCGCAAGTACTCGCTG
>JBKJZO010000056.1:0-2519 GCA_046715235.1 Mycobacteriales bacterium | reverse complement strand
CCGAGGTCGGCCATCCGCGCGCCGGGTGCGCCGAGCAGGGTGGGCAGGTCGACGACGAGGGCGACGTGCGGGCGGTTGCCGCCCTGGGTGGGCAGCGTGCCGGCGTCCAGGTAGGCGCGGCACAGCTTCTCGAGCGCGTCGTAGTAGCGCTGCCCGACGGTCCGCGCATCCTCCGCGCTGGTCGGCTGCGCCAACGGCTGCAGCGCGGCGGTGATGACGGCGCCGCCTTCAGCGCTGGCCTGCCCGTTCATGACGACCATGCCCTCGAAGCTGCTGGCCAGCGTGAAGTGCCGCCGCTCATACTGCGCCTGTTCCAGGGCGACGACCGCTTCGGGCTGGTAGGCGTGCCGGATCCCCTTCAGGTAGCCGCGTAGCCGCTGCGGATCGACCTGTTCGGCGACGGTGACGAACTCCGTTTCGGTGGAGCGCACGTACTCCAGCGGCACATCCTTGGTCAGCCCGGCGATCGCCTGCGCGTGCTGCTCACTGATCCGCCCGTCACCCAGCGCCGCTGCCGTTTCGGGCAGCTCGCGCAGTGTGCGGGCCAACGCCACCCGTCCCGCCGCGGCCGGGCCGCTCAGGTTGCAGTGCGCCCGCAGCCACGACCCGGTCGTCGGGAACCCGTCCGCATCAGCGGCGCCGGCCGCGTCGAAGCGGGCCAGCACCTGCGCCCGCCACGCATCGATCCGGCGGGTCAGCCGCTCCACCTCAATCAACGCGTCACCCAACTCGGTGACGACAAGCGAGTCAGGATCAGGCAGATCGACGCGCAACACCGATAGCAGCTGCGACACGATCCCACCCCTCCCAGGCCTTCGACTACGACCAAGCTACAGGGAGGGTGTGACAAAACCGGGGGCCGAAAACCCTGCTGTGGAAAGGGATTTCGGCAACTTCTGTGTGGCCGAAGCGGCGTTGTCGTTCGCACTAGTGACCGTTTGTGCCGGCAATTCCGTCGTTCCTGAGCGTGGCCCGCGTGCAGAATCGGTCAGTAGTCGCCGCGGAACCCGGACGGCGCTGCTAGAGGTTGCCGCGGCGTTCTTGTTCGCGCTCGATCGCTTCGAAGAGCGCCTTGAAGTTGCCCTTGCCGAAGCCGTCGCTGCCGTGCCGTTCGATGAGCTCGTAGAAAACGGTCGGCCGGTCCTCTACCGGTCTGGTGAAGATCTGAAGCAGATAACCATCCTCGTCGCGGTCGACCAGGATCCCGCGTGAACGCAGCTCCTCGATCGGCACCCGCACCTCGCCGATGCGCTCGCGCAGCTCGCCGTCGTAGTAGGTGTCGGGGGTCTCGAGGAAGTCGACGCCGGCCGCTCGCATGGCGTCGACCGACGCGAGGATGTCTCCGGTCGCCAAGGCGATGTGCTGTACGCCGGGGCCGTCGTAGAACTCGAGGTACTCCTGGATCTGGCTCTTGCGCTTGGACTTCGCCGGCTCGTTGAGGGGGAACTTCACCTTGCGCGAGCCGTTCGCCACCACCTTGCTCATCAGCGCGGAGTAGTCAGTCGCGATGTCGTCGCCGACGAACTCCGCCATGTTCGTGAATCCCATGACGCGGTTGTAGAACGCGACCCATTCGTCCATCCGACCCAGCTCGACGTTGCCCACCACGTGGTCGATCGCCTGGAAGTTGCGGCGTTGCGGCGCCGCGACCATCGGCGCGCGCTCGACGTACCCGGGCAGATAGGCGCCGCTGTACGCCGTGCGCTCGACGAACGTGTGGCGGGTCTCGCCGTACGCCGCGATCGCGGCGGTCACGACCTTGCCGGTGTCGTCCTCCGCAATATGTGGCTCGACCAGACCGCGGGCACCGCGAGCAACAGCCAGCTCGTACGCGCGGGCGGCATCAGGGACCCGAAGCGCGATGTCGTAGACGCCGTCGCCGTGCTTCGCCACGTGCCTACCCAGCTGGGTGTCGGCGTGCACCGGACCTTTGAAGACGAACCGCGCGCTGCCTGACTCCAGCACGTAAGACGCGTGGTCGCGGTTGCCGGTCTCGGGACCGCGATAGGCGGTGACCTGCATGCCGAACGCCGTCGAGTAGTAGTGCGCCGCCTGCTTGGCATTGCCGACTGCGAAGCACACAGCGTCGATGGCCTCGATCGGGAACTCTTCTATTGGTGTCGTCATGCTCGAAAGGATCGACCCGACATACAGGTTGTGCAATCGTTCGCGTGAACGCTGGACAATATGTCTAGCAACTTGGGCTGGTCTGTGCGCAGACAAGCCAACCTGACCACACATCGGAGCGATAGTGGCTGATGACCGAACGATCGACGATCTCGACGCCCGGCTGATCGACGTACTCGCGGAGTCGCCGCGCGTCGGCGTACTCGAAACGGCCCGGCGACTCGGCGTCGCGCGCGGCACGGTGCAGGCCCGGCTCGATCGCTTGCAGCGACGCGGCGTCGTCGCGGGCTTCGGACCCGACATCGATGTGGCGGCGCTGGGTTACGGAGTGCTTGCGTTCACGACACTCGAGATCGCGCAGGGACGAGGAATACACGTTCGAGAGCACCTAG
>JBKJZO010000055.1:0-7683 GCA_046715235.1 Mycobacteriales bacterium | reverse complement strand
GGGCTCGGAGTTGTGTATTAGAGACAGGACCCGGTGATCGGCCGCGTCGCCGAGATCCGGCGCGTGATCCAGATTCTCTGGCGCAAGACGAAGAACAATCCGGTGCTGGTCTGCGACCCCGGAGTCGGTAAGACGGCGATCGTGGAGGGTCTCGCCCAGCGCATCGTCGCCGGGGACGTGCCCGAATCGCTGCGCAACAAGCGGGTCGTCGCGCTGGATCTGGGCTCGATGGTGGCCGGCGCGAAGTACCGCGGCGAGTTCGAGGAGCGGCTCAAGGCGGTGCTCAAGGAGATCCAGGATTCCAACGGCCGCATCGTCACGTTCATCGACGAGCTGCACACCGTCGTCGGTGCCGGCGCGGCCGAGGGCGCGATGGATGCGGGCAACATGCTCAAGCCGCTGCTCGCCCGCGGTGAGCTGCGCATGGTCGGCGCGACGACTCTCGACGAATACCGCAAGCACATCGAGAAGGACCCGGCGCTCGAACGCCGGTTCCAGCCGGTGCTCGTCGGCGAGCCGAGTGTCGAGGACACCATCGGGATCCTGCGCGGGCTCAAAGAGCGCTACGAGGTGCACCACGGCGTGCGCATCACCGACAGCGCACTGGTCGCCGCGGCCACGCTGTCCGATCGCTACCTGACAGGCCGCTTCATGCCCGACAAGGCGATCGACCTGATCGACGAGGCCGCGTCGCGGTTGCGCATGGAGATCGACTCGCGGCCGACCGAGATCGACGAGGTCGAGCGAGTCGTACGACGGCTCGAGATCGAACGCGCGGCCCTGCAAAAGGAGACCGATGCCGCGTCGGCGGAACGCCTCGCCCGGCTGGAGCGCGAGCTGGCGGAGCGCCGCGAAGACCTCAACGCGCTGACCGCGCGGTGGCAGGAGGAAAAGGACGTCATCGACGAGGCTCGCTCCATCAAGGAGCGGCTCGAACAGGCGCGCGGCGAGGGGGAGCGGGCCGAGCGCGACGGCGACCTGCAGCGCGCCGCGGAGATTCGCTACGGCGTCCTGCCCGAGCTCGAGAAGGAGCTCGAGGCGGCGCACCTGCGGTTGCAAGCGATGCAGGCCGACGGCGCGATGCTGAAGGAAGAGGTCGGTGCCGACGACGTCGCCGACGTCGTCGCGGCGTGGACCGGCATCCCGGTCTCGCGGCTGCTCGAAGGCGAGACGACCAAGCTGCTGCGCATGGAGGAAGAGCTCGGCAAGCGGGTCATCGGCCAGGACGACGCGGTGCGCGTGGTGAGCGACGCCGTACGCCGCGCCCGCGCGGGCATCTCCGACCCCGACCGCCCGACCGGTTCGTTCCTCTTCCTCGGCCCGACCGGCGTGGGCAAGACCGAGCTGGCTAAGGCGCTGGCCGAATTCCTCTTCGACGACCAGCACGCGCTGGTGCGCGTCGACATGAGCGAGTACGGCGAGAAGCACTCAGTGGCCCGGCTCGTCGGCGCGCCGCCCGGCTACGTCGGCTACGACGAAGGTGGTCAGCTGACCGAAGCCGTGCGCCGCCGCCCGTACACCGTGGTCCTGCTCGATGAGGTGGAAAAGGCGCATCAGGACGTCTTCGACGTACTCCTGCAGGTGCTCGACGACGGCCGGCTGACCGACGGGCAGGGCCGCACGGTCGACTTCCGCAACGCGATCCTGGTGATGACGAGCAACCTCGGCTCGCACTACATCGCCGACCCGACGCTCTCGCCGGAGCAGCGGCGAAACCATGTGATGGCCGTCGTGCGCGAGCACTTCAAGCCTGAGTTCCTCAACCGCCTCGACGACATCGTCGTCTTCGACACACTCACCCACGAGCAGTTGGCGGCGATCGTCGACATCCAGCTCGCCCGGCTCGCCGACCGGCTGCGCGATCGGCGCCTGACGTTGACCGTCACCGACGCCGCTCGCGAGTGGCTCTCCGACGTCGGCTACGACCCCGTCTTCGGCGCCCGCCCGTTGCGGCGACTTGTCGCGACCGCTGTCGGCGACCAGCTCGCCCGCAAACTCATCGCCGGCGAGATCCGCGACGGCGAAGAGGTGATCGTCGACCGCGGCCCCGACGGCCTCGAGGTCCGCGCGGGCAGAAGCCCGGAGTAAGCCCGGAGTAGCCCAGCCCGGAGAAGGCGGCCCGGCTGATGGCCTAGGCTCGGCGCCGCGCACGCCCGACCGAGGAGTCCAGTGACCGACGACCGCTCAGCCCTGCTCCGGCTCATCAAGGACAACGCCGTCGTCCACGGCAAGGTCACCCTGTCGAGCGGCCGCGAGGCCGACTACTACGTCGACCTGCGCCGGGTGACGCTCGCTGCCGACTCCGCCCCGCTCGTCGGCCGGGTGCTGCTCACCGCCACCGAGCACCTGGAGTTCGACGCCGTTGGTGGCTTGACGCTCGGCGCCGACCCGGTCGCCGCGGCGATGCTGCACGCAGCCGCCGCGACCGGCCGCGCGATCGACGCGTTCGTCGTACGCAAGGAAGGCAAGGCGCACGGGCTGCAGCGGCGCATCGAAGGCCCCGATGTCGCCGGACGGCGGGTGCTCGCTGTTGAGGACACGTCGACCACTGGCTCGTCGGTGCTAGCGGCGGTAGAAGCGCTGCGCGAGGCCGGAGCGGACGTCGTCGGGGTGGCTGTCATCGTCGACCGCGGGGCGCGCGCGACTGTGGAGGACGCGGGGCTGACCTACGTCGCCGCCTACGAACGATCCGATCTCGGCCTGGGTTGAAAGCCTCCCCGCCTTGAAGGGTGGGGCTTCCTGATTTCACGCCGCGGTGGTTTGCGGCAGCCGCTCGGTCGTTGACGCAACGGTCGCACAACCAGCACGCTCGCGCCGTGGAACCCATCCTGATCCTCGTCCTGCTCATGGCGCTGGTGAGTGCCGGGATCTACTTCTCATGGCGGCACGAGCAGAAGCGACGCGCCCAGTTCGTGTCGTTCGCAGCGGCGCAGGGTTGGTCGTTCACGCCACACGACGCGTACGGGCTCGAGCACCGGTGGGACAGTCATCCATTCGGCCGGGGTGACTCGCAGAAGGCAAGCAACGTGTTCACCGGCAAGACCCGTGACGGCCGAGACCTGCTCGCCTTCGACTACAAGTACACCGAGACCTCGACCGACTCGAAGGGCAATCGCAGCACGACGACGTACCGGTTCGCGGTGTGCGTGATTCGCATACCGTGCCCAATGCCCGGTCTGCATGTCGGGCAAGAGAACCTGTTCACCCGGTTCGGTTCTCTCGTCGGTATGACGGACATCGAGTTCGAGAGCGACGACTTTAACCGCGCGTTCCGGGTGAAGTGCGACGACGCGAAGTTCGCCAGCGACGTGCTGCACCCGCGCATGATGGAACTGCTGCTCCAACACGGCCGCGATATCGAGTGGCGATTCGACAATTGCGACATGCTGTCGTGGCGAAGCGGACGGATGGACATCCCTGATGTGCTGCAACGCATCGATCTGATGAGCCGCATCGTGCAGGGCATTCCGACATTCGTCTGGAAGGACCGGGGCTTCGACCCCGGCACTCCGGCGCAGAGCCAAGGGGGACGCTGAGGTGGAGCCCGTTGTCATCTGGATCGTCGTCGCGATCGTGCTGGTCGTCGTCGCGGTCATCGTGTCGTACAACCGTTTTCACCAGCAGCGCAACGTCATCCAGGAGTCGTGGCGCCAGATCGATGTCGAGTTGCGCCGCCGCTACGACTTGATCCCCAACCTCGTCGAGACCGCCACGGCGTACGCGGTCCACGAGCGGCAGGTGCTCGAGGCGGTCACGCAGGCGCGTGCGCAGGCAGCGGCGCCGAGCGCGTCGATCGCCGCGCAGGCGCAGGACGAGAACGTCCTGACCGGCGCCCTTCGCCAGCTCTTCGCGGTCGCCGAGAACTACCCGCAGCTCAAGGCCGACCAGCACTTCCTGGCCGTGCAGATGCAACTGGGCGAGACCGAGGACCGCATCGCAGCCGGGCGGCGTTTCTACAACTCGAACGTCCGCGCGTACAACACCCGGATCGACCAGTTCCCCTCCTCGGTCATCGCGAGCTACGGCAAGTTCGAGAAGGCCGAGTACTTCGAACTGCTCGACCCGGTGGCGCGCGAGCCGGTGCGCGTCGACTTCAGCGGGCTGACCCAGCAGCCGCCGCAGCAGCCGCCCCCCGCACCTCCCGCCGCCCCGTAGTCCTGCCCCCCGCCCGGTCCCCGCCCGGGTCCCGAAACGATGATCACCCGTGCGGCGAGCGTTTGCCGCATAGGGGTACGGATGACACACGGCTGATCAACTTCTCCGGTTTTCCACAGATCCGCTCGCTGATCATCGGTTCGCAACGTCGGCGTCGTAGGCGGGGCGGGACAACTAGCGGGGGCGCATCCACTGATCTGTGTCGTCGAGCGAGCGGGCGTGCCGGGCGCGGTCCGCCTGCCTCTGCGCCATCTGCCATGCCTCGTCCGCGTCGCGATGCTGGGCGACGACCGTGACCGGCCCCGGCGTCGTGTCCAGCGTGACTGTCGCCAGTCGCAGCCGGCGCTGCAGCGGGCCCTGGTGTGCGCGCACGCTCTGAATCCGCTCGTGCGGCATCACGTCGGTCTCTCGCCGTACGGCGCCGCGGACCGACAGGAAGTAACGCTCGTCGCCGCCAGCGGCTAAGAGGTGACGCGACAGCGGCGCGAGCCAGCGGGCGCGGCTCGGCACACCGGTTGCCGGGATGCGTGCGATGTCGGCTCCGGGAAGCACCAGCGACATCAACGCAATGCAGTCGGCGCGCGGGGCAACCGGCAGGAGTACGGCGGACGCCTCACCAGCCTGACCGCTGGTCGAGTAGCCCGCGACAGCGACTTCGAGGCGAGCCCACCCAGTCACCGCCCGCCACAGCACCGGCTCGACGAGCCGCACCGCCTGGATGCGACCCGGCGGCACGGTCTGCGCCCGCGTCTCGAGCAGCCCCCGCGAGATGCGCAGCCCGTCCGGCGACTCGGCCAGGCGAAAGCCCTGGTTGGCCATGAACTGCCGGACGAATGCCGTCGCGAACGCGCCGACGGATGAAACCAGCACAAATAGCGATGACGCGCCGGCACCCCCCGCGACGGACACCACCGTGAAGCCGATCGCGGCGACGAAGCTGAGCACCACGGGCAGCTGCAGCGCGGTCGAGGCGAGCAACCTGCCGTCGGGTACGGCGTATAGCTCCCGTTCGGCGGCCTCCGGCGTTCCCTCGTCGAGGCCGGCCGCAAGCGCGAGCAGTTCGGCGCGCAGCCGGTGCGCGTCGTCGATCGACACGTAGGCAAGCGGTGCTTCGGTGGACGCGCCGCCCGCCACCTCGAGCCTCAGCTCGGCCAGCCCCAGCAGCCGCGCGAGCAAAGGGCGCACGATGTCGACCGCCTGCAGCCGGTCGAGGCGGACCCGGCGGGACTTGCGGAACAGCACCCCGGTCTCGATGCGCAGGTCGCCGCCGTCGACGCCGTACGCCGTGAATCGCCACGACAGCCAGCCGAAGAAGACGCCGAGCACCACGACGATCGCGACGATCCCGCCCAGCCCGGCGAGCGCGCCGCCGCTGGGCCGGCCGACATCACCGGAGGACAGATCCTCCATCGCCCGCGAGGTCCCGAAAACCGCAAAGCCCGCCAGGAGCTTCCAGCCGCGGACGACGGGTGTCAGCGGGTGGAGTCGCCGCAGGACCGCCGCCGGCGCGTTCGGGGCAAGCAGTGGTGGTTCGCTCACAGTCCGGCCGTGCGGGCCTCGCCGCGAGCTGCGAGCCGGTCTCGCAGGGTCGCCGCCGCCAATGGTGTCAGTCCCGGTATACGGGCGTCGGTCTTGGCTGCCGCCGTGTGCAGCTGCACGGTCGCCAGCCCGAACCGGCGCTGCAGGGGACCCGCGGTGACGTCGACGAACTGCATCCGCCCGTACGGGACGACGATCAGCTGCCGGAACGCGAGCCCTCGACGTACAAGCAGGTCATCGGCACGCTCGGTGTATCCCCATGCGCGCTGGTTGCGGCCGACCCACGTCCATGCGAGCGCGCTGAGCAAAGCGCCAAGGATGACCGCACCGAAAGCGACCGTGACGGCGGCGAGCCACAGCGCGACGACGACGACAGCGGCGACGGCAATGACGAACATCGTGAGCGCTACCCCGCGGCGCATCGTCGCGAGTTTCGGTGAGACGGCCGTCCACTCGGTGTCGTCGGGATCGAACGCTGAGTCCATGCCCCGAGATTACCGGTGGGTCAGGACTCGGGCACCGTCGTGGTCTGAGGCGCGTCGGCGTCCGCGAGCTTCGCCATCCGTGCGCCGCGCCTGCGCGCCCGCAGGAACTCGAAGGCGACGGGCACGACGGAAATGGCCACGATGATCAGGATGATCACTTCGATGTTGTGGGCGATGAAGTCGATCTGTCCGAGGAAGTAGCCAAGCAGAGGTACGCCGACGCCCCACAACAGACCGCCCGCGACGTTGTAGGTGAGGAACGTGCGGTAGTTCATGCGGCCGACGCCCGCGAGGATCGGCGCAAAAGTGCGCACGATCGGCACGAACCTGGCCAGCACGATGGTCTTGGCGCCGTGCTCGTCGAAGAACTTCTGCGACTTGTGGATGTACTCCTGGCGGAAGATCCGCGAGTCGTGCTTGCCGAAGATGGCCGGTCCGACGCGCCGGCCGAACAGGTAGCCGACCTGGTCGCCGACGATGGCCGCGGTTCCGCAGATCAGGCAGATCGCGACAATGTTGAACTGAGTGCTGCCGAGAGGGCGCGCCGAGAAGAGGCCGGCGGTAAACAGCAGCGAGTCTCCGGGGAGCAGGAACCCGATGAGCAGTCCTGACTCCGCGAAGACCGTGAGGAAGAGACCGATGTAGCCGAATGTCACGAGCAGGTGCTCGGGATCCAGCCATTGCTTGAGTGCGCCCATAGGGGTCGAGGTTACCGTGGCCCGCGCCGCCAGGCCTCAACGGGATATTCGTCTGCCGCGTACGCCCGTCTGCGGACAGATCCGCGCGTTCTGGATACGTTGCAAACCAAACTTTTTGGGGGCTTGCCGTGACTGGTGAGGTGGCTGGCGCGTCTGTGCGCTCGTTGCGGGTCGAGTATGGCGACGATGAGTCGCGCGCACAGCCGCTGATCGACGCCGTCCGGCAATTGCTCGACCGCCCGTGGCGGATCACGCACGGCACCAAGTCGGTGACCTTCTCGGTGCCGGGGCACAACGCAGATGAACTCATCGCGCGCGTCGAGCAGCTTGCACTCGAGATCGGGCTCGGAGCTTGGACACTCGTTCGCGTCGACAGTTAGCCGGCACGGACGGCTATCTGATCGAGACGACCCAACGGTCTTCGACGAAAGCCACGAGGTATTGGCGGGAGCGATTGAGCCGTAACAGCACCTGACCGTCGTCGGTCAGCCGGGGGATATCGATGCTGTTTCCCGCGGGTTGGGTCGGCAGCTCGCCGACCTGGATCCAAGGTCTAGACACGCGACACAGAGTAATGGAACGAATGCGCTCGACATTCGAGCGACACAAACCAAGATCACGTAAGTGCGACTACCTCAACGACCTACCGGCGGTGCCCTGTCGGTTCCCGATTGGCCGGTTGCTCGGTGATACTGGACCGGCCGTTCGCCGCGTCGAACGCCACCGCCCACCCAGCTGAGGAGACGTCCCGCTATGCCGATCGCCACCCCCGAGGTCTATGAAGACATGATCGCGCGCGCCAAGGC
>JBKJZO010000054.1:0-8692 GCA_046715235.1 Mycobacteriales bacterium | reverse complement strand
GCGCCGAGGTGGCCGGACGGGACGAGCCGGGGCGTCGTGCCGCGCCGGCCGCCGACCGAGGGGTCGCCGGACGGGCGGAACCCGAACCGCGCCGACCACCCTGGCCGGGCTGACCCGACATGGTCTGACGCTTTCCCTGGCTCGACACCGATCGCTCCTTTTCAGCCCTGCTCGTCGCCCGCGTCCGTGCCGCCGGTGCCGCCGGTGCCGGCGGCGCCAGCGGGTTGGAAGCGCGGGAACGCGCTGCGTCCGGCGTACCGCGCGGCGTCGTCGAGTTCTTCCTCGATGCGCAGCAGCTGGTTGTACTTCGCGACCCGCTCGCTGCGGGCCGGCGCGCCGGTCTTGATCTGCCCGCAGTCGGTCGCGACGGCGAGGTCGGCGATCGTCGTGTCCTCGGTCTCGCCGCTGCGGTGGCTCATCATGCAGGTGAAGCCGGCACGGTGGGCCATGGCGACCGCGTCGAGCGTCTCGGTCAACGTGCCGATCTGATTGACCTTCACAAGCAGCGCATTGGCGGAACGCTCAGCGATGCCGCGGGCGAGCCGGATCGGGTTGGTGACGAACAGGTCGTCGCCGACGATCTGCACCTTGTCGCCAAGGCTTGCCGTCATCGACGCCCAGCCGGCCCAGTCGTCCTCCGACATCGGGTCCTCGATCGAGACGATCGGGTAGTCGGCGACGAGCTGCGCGTAGTAGTTCTCCATGTACGCCGACGTCTGCGCCGCGCCCTCGAACTTGTAGCCGTCGTCGCCGTGGAACTCGGTCGCCGCGACGTCGAGCGCGATGACGATGTCGCGGCCCGGGGTGAAGCCGGCCTGTCCGATCGCCTCGAGGATCAGGTCGATCGCGTCGCGGTTGCTCGGCAGGTCAGGGGCGAAGCCGCCCTCGTCGCCGATCGAGGTGACCAGGCCGCGGGCCTTCAGCACGCCCTTGAGCGCGTGGTAGGTCTGCGCTCCCCACTGCAGCGCCTCGGAGAACGTCGTCGCACCGATCGGCGCAATCATGAACTCCTGGATGTCGACGTTGGTGTCGGCATGCGCGCCGCCGTTGAGGATGTTGAGCATCGGCACGGGGAGCCGGTGCGCAACCGAGCCGCCGACGTACCGGAAGAGCGGGAGCCCCGACGAGTCCGCGGCCGCCCGTGCAACGGCGAGCGATACGCCGAGAGTCGCGTTGGCGCCCAGCGAACTCTTGTCGGGCGTGCCGTCGAGGTCGAGCAGCGCCTGGTCGACGAGTCGCTGCTCGGTCGCCTCGAAGCCGAGCAGCTCGGGCGCGATCCGCTCGTGCACTGCGTCGACCGCCTTGCGAACTCCCTTGCCGCCGTACCGCGACTTGTCGCCGTCGCGCAGCTCGAGGGCCTCGTAGGCGCCGGTCGACGCGCCACTGGGTACGCCGGCGCGGCCGATCGTGCCGTCGTCGAGTGCAACCTCGACCTCGATCGTGGGGTTGCCGCGGGAGTCAAGGATTTCCCGGGCTGCGATGGCCTCGATGGACGGCACGACACGCTCCTTATACATGGGTCACAGTCGGCTGCCAGCCTACCGGCGGCCCCCGCGACTCTCCGTGACGCGAGCGCACAGTGTGGCGAGTCGCTCACCGCCGCGCCGTCGGCGTGCCGTCGCCCGCTCCCTCAGTCAGGTCGGGGCGCCGTACCTCAGGTGGTGTACGGCGACGCGTCCCGACGCGGGGATGGTCACCCACAACAGGTTGTCGAAGTCGGACTCGCCGATCGTGCCGCTCCACGTTCCGCCGAGCGCCGCCACGATGACCGGTACGAGGTTGGAGTGGCTGACCACGACGACCGTTTCGCCCACGTGGTCGGTCTTGATCTCGGCTGCCAGATCGGCGGCCGCGGCCTCACTCGCCGGCCGCACCTCGACCGTGAGTCCGAGATGGTCGGCCAGAGGCTGAGCGGTCTGCTGAGTACGCCGGAACGTCGACGCGAACACCGCCCGCACGCCGGCCAGGCCCATGTGGTGCACCAGCGCCTCCGCCCGGACCAGCCCCAACGAGTTCAGTGGCTCGTCGTTCGTGGCCGGCGGCAGCGTGATGTCGGCGTGCCGAAGAATCGCCACCACCGTGGGACTGCACCCGAAGAACAAGCATCGAAACCTGCGGATGAGCGCGCGGATCAGGTCGCCCAGAACATTGAAGATCGACGCCCGTTCGTTCCCCATCACGCACGCTCCGTCTCGAGGGCCTGGGCCAGACGCACGACGAGCGCGACCGACGAACTGACCGGGACGTTCCTAGCCGCTGATCGCAGTCGTCGGGCGAGCACCACTCGGCCATCCAATAACGCGGCTTGGTCGTGCGGCCCGAGGCCGTCGACGTCCGTCAGAACAGCGCGGACGGCAGCCAGGACCTCTTCGCCGAGTCCCTCGGAGGTCAACTGCATGTCGTGGCCTACTCGGCGTGCGACAAACGCGCCTGGATCCGGGCCGAAGTCGAGGGACGTCACGAGCGACGTCACCTCCTCGCGGCGCTTGTTGTCGAGGCGGGCCGCGACCACCGCTGATCTGACGTACCAGCTCTCCACCACCCCACCGACCGCGAGTTCGGCCTGCGCGCTCACCAAACCGTGCGGCTGCACGGGCAGTAAGTCTGCAAATGAGGTGGTAAGTCCGACTACAGACCAACCGACGTCGCGCGCATAGTCACGAAGAGCCAGGTGACGCGACTCTCTAGCGGCCCGCTCAAGTCGACGGGGAAGCCACATATTGATTTCCAAGCCGGAGGTGGATGCGACGCTCACGCTTGCAGCATGCTCCTACCCAGCGTGTTCGCAGAGGAGCGCAGCCGTGTCACCTCGGCGTTGACCACTCGAAGTTCGCGCGGCCGTAACACCCAGGAAACCTGGACGATGGACACTGGATAGGCCGATCGGGTCATGTTCATTGCAGCCCGAAAGCGAAAGTGTACGTAGGGCCCCGGGTTGGCTACCGTGGCCGAGTTCTACTGGGACAGCGTTACGAGCAACAGGGTGTCCTGCTCACCTGTAGCCCGCAGCACGTGCCGAAGTTCGACGTCGCAACACCAAATGCGCTACCTGGGGGGGCCTCGCGTGATCTCGTATAGCGACGCCGTACTTGGTCGTACCACCGCGATGCTGACGAAGCGTCCGCGCGTCTCGGTTGTGGTGCCGACGTACAACGAAGCGGCCAACCTCCCGCACGTCTTCGAATTGCTACCGGCAGGCCTTCACGAAGTAGTCGTTGTCGACGGTCGCTCAACCGACGGCACGATCGACGTCGCGACCTCTTTGCGCCCCGATGTGCGGATCGTTCTTCAGACTCGCAAGGGCAAAGGCAACGCACTCGCCTGCGGCTTCGCGGCCGTAACCGGCGACATCGTCGTCATGCTCGACGCCGACGGCTCAGCCGACCCCGCCGAGATCCCCTCGTTCGTGCAGGCGCTGCTCGACGGCGCCGACTTCGCGAAAGGCACCCGGTTTGCCAACGGCGGGGGCTCCAGCGACATCACCAGGTTGCGCCGAAAGGGCAACAAGGTCCTCAACGGAATCGTCAACGTGCTCTATGGCACGCACTACACGGATCTTTGCTACGGCTACAACGCCTTCTGGACAACGTGCCTCCCCGTCCTCGACGTGCATCCGGGCGTTCAGGCTGACGAGATGCACTGGGGTGACGGCTTCGAGATCGAGACGATCATCAACGCGCGGATAGCCGGTGCTGGGCTGGCCATCGCGGAGGTCGGCAGCTTCGAGCACGACCGCATCCACGGGGTGTCTAACCTCAACGCCGTGTCAGACGGCGTGCGAGTTCTCAAGGCGATCGCGAAGGAACGGCGGGATGCCCGCCGAAGCGCACCTGCACCAGTCGTTCCTTACCAGCGCGTCATCGACCTCAACACTCCGAGGAGTGTCGCGAAGAGCGAGGTATGACCGGATGCGGATTGCAATAGTCGCCCCCGGCTACCCACCAGACGTCGGCGGTGTAGAAGCCGTCGTGTCGGAGCTCGCTGAAGGGCTCGCCTCGCGCAGTCATCGCGTGGAGGTTCTCGCGCACCGTCGACGAGGCCCTGCAACCGCACCCGCGGTGACTCCTCGAGCTGGCCAGTCCGTACATGTACAGCGTTTCCCCGACTGGACGGGTTCGCGCCGGTTCGAGATGGCACCGGGGATGTGGCGGGAGCTGCGACACCGGAACGACTTCGACGTCGTACATGCGCACAGCTTTCATGCGTCAGCCGCAGTCGCGACGAGCCTTGTCATCAAAGCGCCTCTTGTGTTCTCCCCGCACTACCACGGCGTCGGCCACACAAGAGCTGCGCGCCTGCTGCACCGCGTCTACGACCCCATCGCGACAACCATCTTTCGGCGCGCCGATACGGTGATCTGCGTGAGCCAGGCCGAGGCGGATCTGTTGGCCAGCCACTACCCCTCCGCGCGGGGCAAGCTCGAAATAGTGCGCAACGGCGTTGACGTCGACGGGGTCCGATCGGCCGCACCGTTCGAACTCGACCGGCCAGTCGTGCTCTCGGTTGGGCGGCTGGAGGAGTACAAGCAGGTCGCGCTTGCAACACGAGCGTTCGCGGCCCTCCCACGTAGCGACGCCCTCTTTGTTGTGGCGGGCGCGGGGCCGCAGCTGGATGCCTTGCGCGAGCTCGCCGTCGAGCTCGGTGTCCAAGAACGCGTCCGTTTCCTCGGGTTCGTACCAATGAACGAACTCCGGCGCTGGCAACGTACGGCGGCAGTGACGATGTGCCTCTCCCGACACGAGGCGTTTGGTTTGAGTTTGCTCGAGGCGATCGCGGCCGGCTCTCGCGTAATCGCAAGCGAAATCCCGGCACACACCGAAGTTGCGGATGACGCGGGAGACGCAGTGCGTTTTGTGTCGGCCTCAGCCTCACCAACGACCGTCTCGGCCGAACTTCAGGAGCTTCTCGTGAGCGGTCGCGGTCACGAAACCACCGTTCACGTCCCGTCCTGGGCCGACGCCACTAGCCAGACTGAGGCGATCCTGCGCAAGGCAGCGGGCACAACTGCCTCCGTGGAATTAGGCCAGCTCAACGGCTACGTCAGCAACGGGGGCAGAACATGACCATCGGCGCCGACGCCTACCGGTTGCGCACGACTGCGCTCTCCTGGACCAGCGCCGAGAACGAGATAATCGCTCTCGACCTCGAGAAGTCCGAATACCTGTGTAGCAATGAGTCAGGCAAGCTCCTTTGGGAGCTTCTCGCCACGGGCGCGACCTTCGAAGATCTCAACGCCGCCCTCATCCGTGAGTACGGCATCGACGAGGAACTCGCGCGTTCTGATGTTCGTGCCTTCGTCGACGAACTCGAGGCACGGTCCCTGGTGACGCGGACCGCCTGACTCGTGACTGAAGGCCGAAGCTGGGATGCGCCGCCGCTCACGGCATTGGACCTGGCCGCTGGAATGCCGCTCGGCGCCGCGGAGGCCACGCCAGCTGGCGAAGGACCGCCGTTACCGCCGGCGAGATCTTTGGAAACTGTGCTCGCTGACGCCCTTCAGCGGCCGCCGTGCCTCGTCAGTTTCTCCGGCGGCCGTGACTCCTCAGCTCTGCTCGCCGTGGCCACCCGCGTTGCCCGCCGCCTGGATCTCCCCCTTCCCATTCCTGCGACGCTGCAGTTCCCAGGCAGCGCAGAAGCCGATGAGGACGACTGGCAAGCGCTCGTGCTGAAGCATCTTGCCGTTCAGGACTGGCACCGACATCGCGTCGAGGAAAGTAGCTTCGACGCCGTCGGTCCGATCGCGAGTGAGATGCTGCTGCGCCACGGTCTCTTGTGGCCGTTCAATACGCACTTCCACCAGCCGCTCGTCGCTGCGGCGGCGGGAGGATCGCTCATAACCGGGTTCGGCGGAGATGAGGTCGGCCGCAGCAGCGCTGGCGCTCGTGCCGGGCGCGCGCTGGCAATGCGACGCCGGCCAGCGCTGACCGACCCACTGGTCATCGGCCTTGCCCTAGCACCCCGCCCGATTCGGCTGGCGGTGCACCGCCGCCGCGAGAGAGCGGCCGTTGTCGGCATGCCATGGCTAACCGAGTCTGGCGCACGACTCGTGCTCGGCGCGTTCGCGGAGATGGAGGCGTCCATTCACCTCAGTTGGGCGCGCACGCTGACCCAATGGTTTCCGACCCGACGCTATTTCAGCGTGTGCCAGGAGAGCTTTCGCATCCTCGGGGAAGACCACGACGTTTCGATCGTGCACCCGTTCGTTCACCCCGAAGTCTTGCGCTCGCTTGCGAGCGCGGGGGGAATCGGGGGCTTCGGCACCCGTACTGAACTGATGAACGCGCTGTTCGCTGACGCCCTGCCGCCGTCGGTCATCCAACGGCAGACGAAAGGAACGTTCACAGCGCCGTTCTGGACGGACACGGCTCGGAGCTTCGCCCGTGAATGGTCCGGCGAGGGCATGCCAGTCGAGTACGTCGACGGCGCTCGGCTCCGGGAGCACTGGGCCGATGAAGGCGTCAATCTCCTGTCGGCACCGATGCTTCAGGCCGCATGGCTCTTCGATCGGACCGGCCGTCGGAGCTTCATCGACTGAGCTCGTCGAGTAGCTGCGTCATCGCTTCGTCGATTCGCGACCAGTCCTGAGGCCGGCGCAACTCGACCATCGGCAATGCCAACAACTTCGTCCACTGCTCGGGGGTCGACTCGTTCAGTCGAAGGCCACGGTGGGCGACCAGGCGAGCAAAGCGCTCCCCCGGTGGCAGCCGGCGGACTTCCACGGTGTCGCCCCACGACAGCACGACCCATCCAGCGAGCGGCACTTCGGCGGGCACGGCGCCAAGGGCAACACGCCAACGGCGCCGGGTGCCAACAACACCAATGTCCTCGCCGACTCCGAGATGCCGCGCGGCTGACTGCCGCAGATCAACGCACCGTGGCCCTGCCAGGGCAGTCGTCCCGTGTACGACGAGCAGATCGTCAGCCAGGACGCCAACCCCGTTGCCGGCACACCACCCCAGAGAGGAGCTCTTGCCGTCCTCCCGCTCGCCTAGCAACCCCCAGGCGCCATCCCCGGCGTGCAACGCGCCGCCGTGAAAACTGGTCCCACCCATCCAGTTGGCAACGACTGCCGCTGTGACCGCTAGATGCGGATGAACAAGAGCCTCGTCCGGCGGGGGCGCCTCCATGATCAACTTCGTGGTTGACGTCCTCCGGTCGATCTCCGCCCACCCGCCGGAAGCGAGATGAAAGAACGCCTGATCGTTCGACCAGCGCTGCGGTCCGGGGATCACCGTGCTGTCCACCAAGATTTCATGGTTCCATTGGCGCCAGTTGGATGGGCTGCGGAGCAGTCGATGTGACGCCTTGAGGTCAGGCAGGGACAGTCCGTAAGCCCCGCACACTTCTGGAATCAAGAGTTAACCGCCAGCACTCGACCAAGACGCTCGCACACGATAGCGTCCACGAAACGCGCAGTCGGCTACTCAGCCGACACCCGGGGAGGAACCATGTACGAGGCACCCAGCATCCGCACGGCAGGCTCGCTATCCGAGCTGACTCTGTCGACCATCACGAAGGTCGCTGGCGCGACTGACGTCATCATCATCAGCGGTGTACCGACCCCCGCCCAGGGTGCCACGGTCATCTCAGTCAGCTAGCCTGACCCCGCTTCAGCTAACTGTTCCAAATTGCACGGCTGCGACCAGCCGTGCAATTTGTGCTGCGCGATGGACCGGGAGCGAGTCGCATGGTTACCGGAGATTGTCCGATGAGAAATCTTGAGCGGCGAGGTGATGGTCATCTCGTCGGCGCCCCAGGGCACGTCCGTCCGGCTGGAGACTTCCTGGACAGGAGCCGAACGAAGCGCGTGAGGGCCCGCCCGACGTGAAACATTCTCGGCCGACAGGCG
The DNA here is from genome assembly GCA_046715235.1 of Mycobacteriales bacterium. Lineage (GTDB taxonomy): Bacteria > Actinomycetota > Actinomycetes > BP-191 > BP-191 > JBKJZO01. The sequence goes on along the minus strand of JBKJZO010000054.1, from coordinate 843 downwards.
GAGCGTCATCGTTTGCCGGCATTTGCCTCTTTGCACTCGTCCTCGTGGCTTTGCTGCCCGACCCGCTTCGCGGGTTTCTAGCGCTTCCCATCGCGGTTGGACTTCCCACAATCCTGTGGGCAAAGGATCTTCGGCGGCGGCTTTCGTTGGATGCTGGGGTCGGCTACGGCCTGGGTCTGGTCGTGACATTGGCTCTGTGGTCGCTGCTGCAGCTTGCGCTTGTAGCACTCACCCTGAAGCCCACAGAACTGACCTCAGCGCTCATCCTGCTGGTGACAGCTGCCGCGCCGCTGGCGTCGAAAGCGACGCGAGACTCACTCTTGCGCCACAACTATCGCCGCGCCCGGTCGACGTTCCACGTCGACCGGACCGCTGTCCTGACAATCGCCGTGATCCTGACTTCCGCGGCAATCGGCTCGGTTCTGCTTGCGCGATCCATGGCCATGGCCATCCGTACTCCCGACACCGCAGAGGTGTTCGCGGTCTTCTGGCTAGGGCTGATTCTGATATGCGGTCCGATTCTGTGGCATGCCGCGAAAGGCATCCGTACTTACGAGATCTCGCTACTGATCTTGCTTGCCATCGGCAGCCTGATCCCCGTACTTGTGCGATCGCCGTGGGCACCCAACCTGCTGGATGAAATGGGCCACTGGCACCAAACCAACCAGCTATTGGCGCACGGACGGTTGTTCTTGCACGACACAGTGGTCCAGATAGGTCCGCTCTACCCCGGCCTCAAAACGCTGACCGCAGGTTTAACACGCGCACTCGGCTGGTCAACAATAAGTGTCGCTCATGTTGTGGTTGCCCTATGCCATGTCGCGAGCGTACTTGGTATGCGTG
>JBKJZO010000053.1:0-14403 GCA_046715235.1 Mycobacteriales bacterium | reverse complement strand
GCCCGGAGCGGGTCGTCGCCGCGACGGCGGTCTCGCCGTCCCTGCCCGCGATCGAGCTGCGGTCGGCGGCGGCGTTCGCCGCGGCGCTCGGCGTCCGGCACGAGACGCCGGCGACCGACGAGATGAGCCGGCCCGGCTATCGCGCGAACGGCGGGGACCGGTGCTACTTCTGCAAGGCCGAGCTGATGGACACGTTGCGTCCGCTCGCCGACCGAGTCGGCATCGAGCACGTCGCGACCGGGACCAACGCCGACGACGCCGTCGCCGGGTTCCGTCCCGGCATGCGCGCCGCGGCTGAGCGACGCGCGATCACTCCGCTGCTCGACGCCGGACTCACCAAGGCGCAGGTGCGTCAGGCATCGCGTGACTGGGGGCTGTCCACCGCTGACAAGCCGGCCGCCGCGTGCCTGTCGAGCCGCGTGGCGTTCGGTGTCGAGGTGACGCCGCGCCGCCTGGCGCGCATCGAGCGAGCCGAGGAACAGCTGCGCGCGGTGCTGGCGCGCGCGCACGTGCCGGTCTGCAACCTGCGCGTTCGCGACCTCGGCGAGCAGGCGCGGATCGAGGTCGACCGCGAGCTGGTCGCGGCTGTGTCCGCATGTGACGGCGTACTCGCCGCCGCGCACGAGGCCGGCTTCGCGTCGGCGTACGTCGACCCTGCGGGTTTTCGCTCAGGGGCGATGAACGAGTTGCTCCCCGACCCGCAGGTCTGGCGCTGACATGGCTCGAGCGCGCTGGCACCTCACCTACTCCGAGGAGACCGTCGCGGAGCCGATCGTCTGGGCGCTCGGCTCCGACTTCGGGCTCGTCACCAACATCAAGCGGGCCGACGTACGCGACCACCTCGGGTGGGTCATCGTCGACGTGGAAGGGACTGACGAGCAGATCGCGGCAGCCAAGGCCTGGCTGATCGAACGCGGTCTGCGCGTCGCGGAGCTCACCGACGCCTGACCGGCTCAGTCGTGCGACTTGATCTGCCGGTAGAGGCCAGCCATGGCGAGCGCGAGGCCGACCACGGCGAGGAACGATCCGAGTCCCCAGAGCAGGCCCGACTCGCGATTTCCCTTGAAAACAAAGGGCAGGAAGATCACGGCGATCGCGATCAGCCCGAGGACGAAGCATCCGATGCCAACCGCGATGAGTCGATCTCCGGGCTCGTTACCGATGTGCGGCACATGAAGCGGTATGCGCGGCCGCCTACTGCGGCCGGCTGAACTGCGCGACCGCCGGGTCGTGGCCGGGCCGGGTGTATGGGCCGCCGCACGCCTGCCGGCGTGGGATGAGTGCGAGCCACGAGTCATCAGCCGGCGACGACCCTAATGCGCAGCACGTTGTCGTCGCCGTGGCGTGCCAGCGAGGCACCGACAGCGCTGACCGGACGCCATTCCTTCGGATACCCGGACGCGGCGTCACGGACGCGTTCGAGGTTGGCAAAGACCGCGATGTGCACGTTGTCGCCGAGTTCGCCCATCGCTGTCGTGAACAGCGCGGTCTTGCCGAGCGAGCCGGTCAGGCCCTGCGCATACGCCGCGTCGGACGCCAGTGTCAGCACACCGTCCTGTACGCCGACAGCCGGCTTCTCCTCGAACTCTTCGGCCATCACGTCGGCGACCTTCTGCGCGGCCGACTTCGCGATGACGGGGTCGGCGACCGGCCCGATGAGCGCCATGTCCGGCGAGCGCTTACCGCCCGGCGCGGGCAGCGACCCGAGGACGAGCGTCGCGCCACCGGTCAGCTGATCGGCCAGTGGCCGGACCAGGCCGAAGATGTCGGGCTCGCTCTCGTGAGCGAACTCGTTCGTCACCTCGCCCTTCGATGACTGCCCGGCCACCATGCAGTGTTCGGCTCCGGCTGGGCAGGGTGCGGGCGAGAGAGCAGGCATTGGCGCCGCGGATGGGAGCGGAGCCTCCGACCGCCCGTACGAGACGCACTTGCCGTCTTCGGCAGGGCAGGGCGCGTACGACGTGCCCGCCGTCGCTGTAGCTATGCCAGCCGGCATCTCGCAGTACTCGGCCCAGCCGGCGTCCAGGGAGTCGGGCTTGGCACCCGGGGGCATCGAGGGCACGGGGCACGGGTACGCCGTCGCGGAGGCGCTGGCCGTCACGGTCTCGCTTTCGGATCCGAAGCTACTGATGCCGTAGAGGAGCATTCCGGGGAAGCCGAAGATGTACTGGCCGGCAAGGCCGAACCCGCTGAAGCCGTTCTTGACGATCGGGCCCGGCTCGCGGAGGTACGCCGCCCCGATCGAGTCGTCGGGGAGCGTCGCCAGGCGCTCAGGTCGGCCGACCGCCATGGCCGGCGCGCCCGTCGTGACGCCGGTGATCTCGACGTAGTTCGTCGCCGCATGCACGCCGACGACCGAGCGCCCGATCGCGTTCTTGCGGAATTGGTCTGTGTAGGGGTCGCCACCTCCATCCTGCGGCGAATCCGCAAGCAGCACAGCGACTGCAGCCTTGTTGTCTATCCAGCCGACGACGACAGGATCCCCTTGGAGCTTGGCGGTGTCGGCCTTGAAGGCCTCGTTGTCACTCAGCACTGCTCTGTCGGCTGCGGCCAGGGCCGCCGCGAGCACCGTGCTGTCCTCCGCGACGAGGACGTAGCCGCGCCGGGCGTCGACAGCGGGCGCGTCGGGCAACTTGGCCAAGGCGGCCTTGGCGGCGTCGGGGTCGTCGGTCTGCAACACGAAAACGACCTTCGATTTGCCTGCCGCGTCAGGGAAACCGGCAACTGCGGCTCGCCGGCCGAGCCACGGTTTCACGTCCTTGTCGTAGTCGAGCTTCCAGTTGGTGAGCAGCGCGTTGATCGCGTTTCTGCGCAGCGTCTCGAAATCATTGGACTCGGCGAGGGGGAACTTCTTCGCGAACGCCCCGAGCGCCGCGCGTTGATCGGCCGGTGGATCGAGGTCGATCTTGGCGAACGCGAACGACGTGCCGGGTACGACGGACTCTGGCCCCTCTCCCGTGTCACCGGACCGCACCGTGGCAACCACGATGGCCCCGACCATCAGTGCGACGACCAGTGCGAGCGCGCCGATCATGCGTCCGGTCAGGCGGAGCCCCGTCTTGCCTCCGCCTACCGTGAGAACGTCGGACGGCGGACCGCCCGCGAACACCAGGTTTTCGCCGTCGAGTCCGCCGCCGTCGTCCACGTGTGAGCCGATCTGTTAGCAGGGACAGTAGTTACTTCACGACTGCTACTTCACGACGAGACGCATCCGGAAGTAGCCGTCGGAGCCGTCCTTGCCGCCGGACAGGCCGAACGCGCTCAAGTGTGCCAGGTCATCCGCGTCCGCGCCCGAGCCTCGCAGCGCGGCGATCTGCGAGATGTCGAGGTAGAACGCGCCTGTGACCGCGTCGCCAAGCTCGCCCATCGCCTTCTGGAACGCCGGAGTCTGGCCGAGAGTGCCCGGGGCCCTGAGCTCGGCTGCGTAGCCGCCCGTCGCCAGGTAGAGCGTGCTGCCGTCCACCTCGGCATCCAGATGGATACCTGCGGACTTGGCGATCTCGGCGATCTTCTTGCCCGTCGCCTCTGCGGCCGCGGGGTCGTCGACGAGGTTCTTCATGCCGAACTTCACGTCGAGCGGACTCGTCGGGATATTGCCGAGCGCGAGTGTCGTAGAACTGCCGAACAACGGCAGCAGGTCCTTGCGGACGTCGACACCGAACTGCGTCGCCGCCTGCGCGAGCATGTCGTCGACCGGCATCCCGGATGCGCGCAACGAGTCGAGTTGCGTCTCGAGTTGCTTTTGCAGTCCCGCCGCGGTGAGGGCCATCACAGTCTTCTCCGGCAGGCCCTTCAGGGTTTCGGCTGTCCCGGTCGTGACCGTGGACAGATCACCACCCAACGTGCGGCCGCTGAACTCGGCGACGTCGTTCTCCATGTGCACGCCGAGGACTACTCGGCCCTTCATCTGCTGGCTGAGCGCGGGGGGAAGGGCGCCCAGCTGCGGCGTCTCGGCCGCGATTGCGGAGTACGCGCGGCCGAGGTCGGCCCACATCACGACGACCTGGTTGCCGTCGAGCTTGCCGATGTCCGAGGTGAAGTTGTCGGCGGCACTCAGCGTCCTCTCGCCGGCCGACTTCACCGCTGCGTCGACGTCCGCCTGGGTGTTGCTGAGCAGCCCGTAGCCATCCTTGACGGCGAAGCCCTTGAGGTCGCCGCTGTCGGCGTCGCCCGCGCACTCACCCGTCGTCGTCGTCTTTGTCAGTGCCGCCTTCGCTGCGGCCTCGTCCGTGACCTCTATCGCAATGAGCGGCACGGTCTTGCCCCCGGCGCCCTCGACCGCGGCGACGGCAATCTGCTTGCCGAGCCACGGCTTGATGTCCGCCGCATAGGTGCACCTGCCGGTCTCGTCCTTGAAGACCTCGGTGAGCAATCCGTCCATCGGGTCGGTGCTCGTGGTCTGCGGACCCTTCGGGAACTTCTTGCTGAACTCGTGGATCGCGACCTTCTGGTCGGTGGCCGGGTCGAGGTCGATCTTGGCGAAGGCGAAGGCGGTCGCAGGCACGACCGACTCAGGGTCGCCGCCCGCTTCGCTGTCGGATTGGCTCGCGATGTAGATGCCGCCGCCCGCGAGCAGCGTGAGTGCCAGCGCGCCAACGCCGACGAGGAGTCCTCGCTTGCCGCTGGGCCGCGGGCCCGCCGAGACCACGTCGCCTGGCGCAGGCTCAGGCTGCGCGGGCGCAGCACTTGCCGGGGCGCCGTACGCCGGCGACTCACCTGCGGCGGCCGGGTACATCCGCGCGTAGGTCTGCCAGCTGGTGTCGCCCTCACTCGCAGCGGCTGGGTAAAGCTGCGCGTAGGTCTGCCCGCTGCCGCCACTCTCATCAGCGGCAGCTGGGTCGAGCTGCTCAGAGGACTGCCCGCTGCCCCCCTCCGGGTACATACGTGCGTAGGTCTGCCACTGCGGCGCTTCGGGGGCCGTCGGCTCCGGCGGCGGGGTGAACTCGTCGGACATGGAAGGCCCTCCGTGGTTGGCTTGGTGAAATCGCTGCATGGGCGATCGCCCCGACGAGCGTTCCGTACTCTAACTACTTCCCAGCGCGCTAGTAGAGCCTCCTTACGGGTTTCCCCGCTGGTCTACGGACGCATAGCCTGCACACCTAGACATATCCGTCGACATCGCCCCGCGGCTGCGCGGAGCTGGACAGATCGAGGTCCGAACGTGCCCACCGGCAAGGTCAAGTGGTTCGACATCGACAAGGGCTTCGGCTTTCTGTCCCGCGACGACGGCGACGACGTATACGTGCACAAAAGTGCTCTGCCGCCGGGGGTCGACGAGTTGACCGCCGGTCAAAAGGTCGAGTTTGGAATCGCGCAGGGCAGGCGCGGCGACCAGGCCCTGTCTGTGCGGGTGCTCGACAAGCCGCCTTCGCTGGCGTCTGCCGCCGCTCGCCGCGAGCCCGAAGAACTCCACGCGATGATCGAAGACATGATCAAGATGCTCGACATCGTGCAGCAGGACCTCGCCCGTGGCCGCTACCCCGACCGCAAGAAGGCCAAGATGGTCGCCGAGGTCGTGCACGCGGTTGCCCGCGACATCGAGGCCTAACCCGCGCCGCGCTAGGTGAGGGAGGCCAGCGCGGGGGTGAGGCCGGCTTCGGCTGCGCGCCCGAGCAGTTCCTGTACGGCGGCGCGTCCTTCCTCGCCGAGGCTGCGGGTGAACTCGTTGACGTAGAGCGCGATGTGCATGTCGGCGACAGCGGGATCCATTTCCTGTGAATGCGCCATGACGTAGTCGCGGCTGGCCGCGGGATCGGCCCACGCGTACTCCACCGAGGCCCGGATCGCCGCGTCGATCGAAGCGATGCGGGCTTCGCCGAGGCTGCGGCGCGCGAGGATCGCGCCCAGTGGGATCGGCAGCCCCGTGGTCTGTTCCCACCATTCGCCGAGGTCTGTGATCGCGTGCAGTCCGTACGACGGGTAGGTGAATCGCGACTCGTGGATGACCAGCCCGGCGTCGTACCGGCCGTCACGGACAGCGGGCATGATCTGCTCGAACGGCAGGACGTCGACGCTGGCGAACCGCAACGACTGGGCCGCCGACCACAGACGCAGCAGCAGGTACGCCGTCGTACGTTCGCCGGGAACGACCACCCGCGCTCCCTCGAGTTCGGCAGCCGGTCGCAGGCCCCCGGTGAGCACCAGCGGGCCGCAGCCGCGGCCGAGCGCACCACCGGAGTCGAGCAGGGCGTAGTCGTCGAGAAGCCACGGCAGCGCGCCGTACGACACCTTGACGATGTCGAGTGCCTCCTGCGCCGCGAGTTGGTTGAGCACGTCGATGTCGGCGAACCGTACGTCGACCGCCGGCGCACCGTCGATGAGCCCGTGCACGAGGGCGTGGAAGATGAACGTGTCGTTGGGGCAGGGCGAGAAGCCGAGAGTCAGCGCGCTCACGCCGGCCATTGTCCGCCGAACAGCGCTTCGGCCGCCTTCGCCAGATCGGCCAGCGCGCCCTTGAGGTCCCAGGCCTGAGTATCGCGCGCACCGACGCGGTTGCTCGCGCTGCGGATCTCGAGCACCGGCAAGCCGGTGATCGCACCGACGTGCGCCACGGCGTACCCCTCCATCGCCTCGACGAGGGCCGAGTGCGCGGCCACGAGCTCGGCGGCCCGCTCCTCGGTGCCGGTCGCTGTCGAGACGGTCAGGATCGGGCCCACCTCCACCGGGAGGACCGCGGAGATCCGCTCGACGGCGTGCGCGAGCCCTCGCTTGTCGGCGTCATACGAGGCCGCGCCGAAGCCGAGTGTCTCGAGGCTGGCGAAGCCCGTTGCCGTCGTCGCGCCGAGATCGGCCGCCACCATCCGATAAGCGACGAAGACTCCGGCGCGGTACGCCGGACCGAAGAGACCGCCGACCCCCATGGACACCAGCACTTCGGCGCCGTCGAGCGCGCAGGCCATAGCAGCGGCCGCGGCGGCCGCTGGGCCAACGCCACCCGCGACGACGGTGATCTGGTCGCCGCCGGGGCCGACCCCGCACATGGCCGCATAGGGACCGACCTTCACGGGCGTGCTCACGCCGGCGCCGCGGGCGATCGCGTCACGCTCAGTCGCTACCGCGGCGACGACCGCGATCCGCACCATCGAGGTGGGCCTAGTCGCGGAGGAGAAGTTGCAGTCTCCACACGCCTTCGGGCTGAGCGCCTTCACCCTGCGTCACGGTGACCGGCAGTGTGCCGCTGCCGCGCAGCGCGGGGATGCTCAACGTGTAGTGGCTCTTGGTGCGCGGGGTCTCGAACAACTTGTCCCCGCCGACGTCTATCTGCCAACCGTGCTCGGCGATCCTCTTGGGTACGTCGAAGGAGACGACCGAGTCGCTGCGGATGGTGATCGTCTTGGGCGACGCCTCATGGTCGACGCACTTGTCGCCGCGGCAGTAGCGCGCGGCGTCGAGGTTGACGACCCGGCCATTGCTGGTGACCGTAACCTTGGGCGCCGGCTTCTCGCAGGCTGTCAGGGCGATCAACACGAGTGCTGCTGCTGCGAGGGGTCCGTAACGGACTGCCACAAGGTGCTCCGGGTACGTCGATTTCGGGACGGGCTCAGGCTACCGGGACAGTCCGCAGTACGCGCATCGTGTTGACCGCCGCTGCGCCGACGACCAGCGTGGCGATGCCAAACCCCACGCTGCCCATGAGCGGGACAAGGCCGCACAGCCCGCCCATCACCCACGCGAGCTGCAACGCGGTCTCGCTGCGGGCGAAGGCCTGCGCGCGCACGTGCTCGACGACGTCGCGCTGCAGCATCGCGTCCAGCGCGAGTTTGCCCAGGCTGCCGCAGAGCCCGCTCGCGCCGACGCACACGATGGCTGCCTGGAAGTCGTATCCGAACGCACCGAAGAGAAGCGCCAGAGTCGCCCCGGCTAAGGCGCCGCTCAGCAGCCGCTCGGGAGCGTGCTGGCGCGCCAGCGCCCCGAGCGCGGTGCCGCCCATGCCAGCAACGGCCGCCACCGCGACGAGAACCACCAAAGCGCTCGTCTCGCCGCCGTCCTCCTTGATGCGGAAAGCCAGAAAGATCGTGAGGAACCCGGCAAGCGCGCGCAGCGCCGCCGCCCCGGCGACGGCGGCCGCGACTCGCGGCGAGGGCGCTCCGACGAGGTCGGTCGCGTGTACGTCGATGTGTGCTTCCGCGTTGACGGCCGCCGGCAGCCGAAACGCGAAGATCGTCGCCGCGACGAAGAGCACGGCCGCCAGACGCAGCGCCCAGGCAGGATCGGCGAAGTGCGCGATGCCGGCGGCCAGCGGCGCGGCGACCGCGCCCGCCACCGCACCGGTCAGCGTCGTGCGCGCGTTGGCGCCGACCAGCGTGCTGCCACGCGGCAGAACCCTTGGTACGACGGCGGAGCGCGCGACGGCGTAACCCCGGGAGAGCACCAGGACAGCGAGGGCGAGCGGGTAGAGGGCCAGCTCGGCGGAGTTGTCGGCCATGAGCCAGACGAGGATCACCCGCCCTGCCATCGTCGCCGCGAGCGCGAGCTTGCGGCCGGTCCTCGTGCGGTCGAGCATCGGCCCGATGAACGGCGCGATGACCGAGAACGGCAGCATCGTGGTCAGTAGGTAGATGGCGACCTTGTAGCGAGCCTCACCGACCGGAACCGAGAAAAACAGCGTGTTGGCAAGGCTGACCGCCACCACCGCATCGCCCGCCATGCTCGCCGCGTGCATGCGCAGCAGCCACGTGAAGCCCGTGGGCGCCCAGTCGCGTAGGGGCCTGAACGCGGCGGCGGGACCACGCTCGCCGTCGATCATCCGGGTGCGCCTCCTGGCGGTTTGGTCTCGATAGTACGGAGCCGCGCGGACAGGCGGATAGCAGCGCGCGGCGCGGGTGCGACACAATCGCCGGCATGACCTCCACCGAGACCCGCACCGCCCCTGACGCTGCCTGCCTCGCGGCGCTCGAGTTGGCGCAGAGCGCGGCGCTCGCGGTCGGTGGCGAGCACCTCGGCGCGCACGCCGGCGTCGAGGTCGACGGCGAGCGGTTGTTGACGCACCTGTTCGACTGCACCGATCCGGCGTACCGCGGCTGGCGGTGGGGTGTTCAGGTGACGAGGGCGTCGCGGTCGAAGGTGGTGACGGTCAACGACGTCGTCCTGCTGCCCGGCCCGGAGTCGCTGAAGGCGCCCGAGTGGCTGCCGTGGTCCGAGCGACTGCTGCCTGGTGACCTGCGCCCAGGCGACCTGCTGCCCGCGCCGCTCGACGACGAGCGGCTGCAGCTCGTCATCGAGGACACCGAAAGCGATGACGGCTTCATCGAGATGGGCATCGGCCGGGTCCGGGTGCTCTCGGAGGTCGGCCGCACCGAGGCCGCAGAGCGCTGGTACGCCGGCGACAACGGTCCCGACGCGCCGATCGCCAAGCAGGCGCCGGCACACTGCGTCAGCTGCGGATTCTTCGTGCCCGTCGTCGGCGCACTCGGGTTGGCATTCGGCATCTGCGCCAACGAGTACGCCCCTGACGACGGCCGGGTGGTCTCGGTCGACCACGGTTGCGGCGCGCATTCCGAGGGCTTTCCAGCCGCGGTCGACCTGGCGCCGACGCCGGTCCAGGACGACGTGGTATTCGACGACACCGACCTCGATTTCGAGGGCGCCGCGCCCGATACGTCCTCCGTGGGCGAAGCGGTCGCCGACGAGACCGAGGAGGCCGCGGCCTTCGGCCACTCGTGATGATCGAGCTGCCGTTTCCCGCTATCCGCCCGCCGGTGCCCGAGCCGGTCGAAGCTGTTTCGCTCGCCAAAGTTGTCCCTGACGCGTCGGCGCCGTGGCCCGAGGCTGTCGGGCAGGACGACGCCGCATTGCCGGTGCACGTGCGCTGGGACCCGCTCGCCGCCGCGATCGCGCCGGTCCATGGTTTCGACATCCAGGTCGCGGTCGCCGTACCGCTCGTGGCGACCGGCACCGAGGGGTTGCCGACTCCGGCCGACGAGCTGCGCCTGCGCGACATCGAGGAGCTGGTTCGCGAGCGCATGGAGAGCGAGGAGCGCGCGCGGCTCGTGCTCATCGTCACGACCCCCGGAGTTCGCGAGTACGTCGGCTACACCGACGACGAAGCGTGGATCGCGCAGTGGGCAGCGGAGATTGCCCGCGACGTGCCGGGCGCGCAGGTCATGAGCCGGCGCGATCCGTCGTGGACCGCCCTTCTCTACTCGATCCCGTGACGGATCGGTGACCGACCCCTTCGGCACAGCCGGCATCCGCCAGCGCGTGCTCGATGCGTGGCGCGCGACCCCCGCCAGGTTTCGCGAGGACGCGAACGCCGAAGAGGACTTCGCGCAGACCGCCTACCGCGACCGGCTCGTCGTCGAGCTGACACAGAACGCCGTCGACGCGGCCGCCGCGGCCGGCGTACCCGCGCGGATCCGGTTCGTGCTGACCGAGGGCGCGCTCTATGTCGCCAACACCGGCGCGCCGCTGTCGGCTGAGGGCGTCGCTGCCCTGAGCCGGCTGCGTACGTCGACCAAGTCGGCTGCGGAGATCGGGCGGTTCGGGGTCGGCTTCAAGGCGGTGCTGCCGTTGACCGATTCGCCGTCGGTCGTCTCGTCGGCGGGCGCGGTCGCGTGGTCGCGCGACCAGTCGGCCGAACTCGTCGGGTCGATAGCGGAGCTGGCCGGCGAGCTCGAACGCCGCGGCGGCGTCGTACCGGTGATGCGGCTGCCCTTCCCCGGGGCCGCGGATGCGCGGGCGTTGGAGCTGCAGGCTGACGGCTACGACACGGTCGTCGTGCTGCCGTGGCGTGATGAGTCGGCTGCGGCGTTCGGCGCGGAACTCGTCGAGGGTCTCGATCCGACGCTGGCGTTGTTCCTGCCGGGACTGACCGAGATCGCCGTCTCTTCCGCTGGCGTCAACCGGGTGATCTCGGTCGAACGCGCGGGCGAGCGAGTGCTGCTCGACCGCTCGCCGTGGTGGGTGCGTGAGTCGACCGGTGACGTGCCTGCTGAACTGCTCGTGGACCGGCCCGTAGAGGAGCGCGGACGCGTCGGCTGGCGGGTCGCGTGGGCGTTCGCATTGGCCGGTGACGCCCCGGTGCCGCTCGCGGTGGGCGCCGACGCGCGCACCGTCCGCGCCCCGCAACCGACCGATGACGTGCTGTCGGTGCCTGCCCTGTTATCGGCGACTTTGCCGCTTGACACGGCGAGGCGTCGGATCACGCCCGGCCCGCTGGCGTCGTTCCTGCTAGAGCAAGCGGCGCAGGCGTACGCCGAGACGCTGCGCGAGGCCGCACCGCGCCCTGAGCTGCTCGACCTCGTCCCGACCGGCATGCCTGCGGGGGAGGCCGATGCGACGCTGCGTGCGGCGCTGATGAAGCGCCTCGTGTCGACGGCGTGGCTGCCGTCGGCGAGTGACGAGTCGATCCGGTTGCGGCCGCGTGAGGCATCGGTGCTCGACGCCGGCACCGCGTCCGATGACCTCACGACGGCGCTGGCGTCGGCGTTTCCTCAACTGATCCCGGCGGCGTACGCGCGGCGGCACGGCGCGCTCGCGGCTCTCGACGTGCGCCGGCTCGACACAGCCGACGTCGTCGATCTGCTGGCGACGGTCGACCGGCCGCCGGCGTGGTGGGGTCGCGTCTACGTCGCGCTTTCGGACGCCCCTGACCGCGACGCCCTGCGTGCGCTGCCGGTGCCGCTTGTCGACGGACGTCTTGCACACGGCCCGCGGGGACTGTTGCTGCCGACTGATGACATCGAGCTCGAATCCCTTACAGCGCTGGGTTTTTCGCTTCGCGTCGTCGAACCGGACGCGGCGGCGGGAGGTGCGGCCGTGTTGCTTCGTGCGCTGGGCGCGGTCGACGCCGATGCCGCCGCGCTGCTCGACGATCCCGCTCTCGAGGCCGCGGCCGCGGCGTCGTTGGACGACGATCCGGACACAGACCCCGATGTCCTCGCCGATGTCGTGCTGCACCTCGCAGCGCATCGCCCGCAGGTCGCGCGGGAGCGACCGTGGCTCAGCGAGCTCGCGCTGCGCGACGACGAAGGCGAGCTGCGGCCGGCGGGGGAGTTGCTTCTGCCGGCCTCGGCCGGCGGGCGGCTGGTCGATCTCGTCGTCGCCGACTCGCCCTTCGGTGTCGTGGCCGACGACCTCGTCGAGCGGTACGGCACCGAAGCGCTCGAGGCGGTCGGCGTGCTGCGGACCTTCGCGACAGCTCGGGCGGAGGACGTGCCGGCCGACAGCACGGGGGCCACGCACTATCTCGACGGTGAGGGCGAATGGCTCGCGTCGCTCGACAGCGGAGCGGGTGCCGCGCCGCCGCTGGTCACCGAGCTCGTCGCCGTACGGGACCTCGAGTGGGTCGACCCCGAGCGGTGGGGTGAGGCGCTGACCGAGCTCGCTTCGCCCGGGCTGCGCGCCGCGGTGACCGAACCGGTGCGGGTGCTGCGTGACGACGGCTCGACAGTAGACGGGCCGTCGTACACGCGGTGGTGGCTCGACAACCACCCGTGCGTTCCGGTGCAGAGTGGTGGTCTCGCCTGGCCGACGCAGCTGCGCGCGAGTGACGCCGAGCTAGAGCTCACCGGGTTGTACGACGTCGTGGGGCCCCTCAGCGAGAGCGCCGCTGAGTTGGTCGCGCAGCTCGGCGCGCTGCGTTCCGTCGGCGACATCGTGGCGGCGGGCCCGGATTCACTCGTCGATCTGCTCGACCGCATCGGTGACGCGAAGCGCGAGGTCGAGCGTCATCAGCTGCGCGCGCTGTACGGGCGGGTCTGCGCCGCCCTTGCGTCGATCGGCGACACCCACGACCTGCTGGCCATCGAATCGGTGCGTGGCGTCGTGCGAGGCGCGGTTGTCACGGCTCCGCCCGGCGACTGCGTCATCGTCGACATGCCCGACCTGCTACCGCTCATCGGTGACCGGCCGGTCGTACCCGTGCCGCTGGCTCTCACCGCGCAGGCACACGACATCCTCGAGGTCCCGCTCGCGACGTCACTGTCGTCGTACGCCGTGCGCTCGCAACCCCTGCGGACGACGAGGTGGGGCTCGGTCGCCGGTTTCACTGCGGCGGTAGCGCGCCTCGATCTGGTCGGCCACCCGTTCGCGGCGCTGGTCGAGGAGTCGTCGTTCGAGGAGCACGAGGTGTTGTCGTGCGAGGACGCCGACGGCGCGCTGACGCAGGTGGCCTGGCGGATCGTCGACGGCGGCGCCGTTGTGTCGCGCGCCGACTACGTGCAGGGCCTGTCGCGGGCGCTCGCCACGCTGCTCGGCCGCTGGGCAGACCGGCACGCGATCGCGGCGATGCTCGCCTACCCCGACCGCGCCTCCGAGCTGCTAGCCGAAGCCGAACTCGACTGACGCCGCTCTCTCCCGCCGCCGCCCCAAGCCCCGTCTCGCCCGAAGTTGATCAACCTGTCGAAGTCTCCATGATCAACTGAGCGTGCATTTCCGGCACCGCTTTCGACAACTTGATCGTCATCGCACGCAAACGCCGCCGGCGATCACGGTGTGGCGGTGGCCGTGGCCGTCGCCGTCGCCGTACCGAATTCGAACTCATCGATGAGTACGAGCCACAACGCACCCGCGCTCAATGTTGATCAACCTGTCGAGATCTCCATGATCCACTGAGCGTGTATTCCGGCACCAACTTCGACAACTTGATCGTCTTCGACGGGCAACCAAACCGGGTTAGACGCGAGGCCGGAGCTGCTGCACCTCGACGACCACATCTGTCAGCGTCGAACCGCCCGCAGAAATCAGCCTGAAGCCAGGCTGGGCGCACCCATGGGTAGCCAACCAGCCTGCGCGGCCGCGTACAGGTGGCTCCGCCATTTGCGTGTTGTTCGGGTCGTAACCGTAGGTCGCCTCGACGACTGCCTCCTCGTTGAGGGCTCGCCACCGCACGTGGAAGCGTTGGTTGTTGCACCCGTTCATCGTGTGCGGATAGTCGTTGATCGTGGCGTACTCGCCGCCGGTGAACGCCCTCACCTGCTCAGTGGTCGAGTGTTCGAGCGTGAACCCAGGGATCACGCTCGGGAACGGCGGCGGCGGATCTCCAGCAACCGCGACGCGTTGAAACTCGCCGGGTGGCCACAGCGCCGAGTCGTCAGGAACGCTCGCGGTCGCCGCTGCCGGCGAGGCTGCACTTGCGGACGGACTTGGTATTCCGGTGCCCGCGGCTGCCTGTCTTGCCTCCATCGCGCGCAGGCGCCGCTTTGTGTTGCGGAGTTCGATGCCTTGCGCTACAACCGCGAGAGCGAGACCAGCGGTCAAAACCGCCGACCCGACCCTTGCCCAGTGAGCACGTGCTCGCATCGTTGATCTCCGGATAGATCTTCGGGGTCAGGCGGGGGGGGTTGGCATGTCTTCGCCTAGGGCGAGGGGTGCCTGCTCGTCGTGGGCGCGCCGCGGGGGCGCGGGGGGCCGGGGGGGGGGGGACACTACGATGGCGCCGCGCCCGGGGCCGCGCCCGGCCAT
>JBKJZO010000052.1:0-5808 GCA_046715235.1 Mycobacteriales bacterium | reverse complement strand
GTGCAAACTCCGCGCGCGGGCTACCAGCCGGCGCTGGCCTGCGACGCCTGCCGCGGGGCCGCCCGGTGCGACACCTGCGCGGGGCCGCTCGCGCGCCCCCGCGGCACTGCGGTCCCGACCTGTGGCTGGTGCGGGCGACCCCACGCCGGCTGGGAGTGCCCCGTTTGCGGGGCAACGCGGCTGCGTGCCGCAGCAACCGGCAGCCGGCGTACCGCTGAGGAGCTCGGCCGCAGCTTCCCGGGCATCGTCGTGCGCACCAGCGACCGCGACCATCCACTGGCTGACGTCGCTGCCGAGCCCTCGCTCGTCGTTGCGACCCCCGGAGCCGAGCCGGTTGCCGAGGACGGCTACGGCGCTGTGCTGCTGCTCGACGGCGGCGCGGTGCTCGCCCGCGCCGAGCTCCGGGCGGGTGAGGAGGCGCTACGCCGGTGGCTCGGGGCAGCCACGCTCGCCCGGCCGGCGGCGGCCGGCGGCGCCGTCATCATTACGGCCGAGTCGAGCGTGCCGGTCGTGCAGGCGCTGGTGCGGTGGGACCCGGCGGGCTTCGCCCGGCGCGAGCTCCAGGAGCGGGCGGCGCTGGCGTTCCCGCCGGTGGTCCGGATGGCCGCGGTCGACGGTTCGGTGACGGCCGTCGCCGGGTTCCTCGCCGACCTACAGCTGCCGACGTCCGCAGTCGTCCTCGGCCCGGTGGCGCGGGCGGACGGCGAACGGGCGCTGATCCGCTGCCCCCGCGGCGACGGCAGCGCACTCGCGCGCGCCCTCGCCGACGGCCTGCGGCTGCGATCCGCGAAGAAGGCCGCCGAGTCTGTGCGGGTCGAGCTCGACCCGATCGACGTCGGATAGCCGCGACGTGGTGACCGCCGACGACGTACGCGCGGTCGCGAGATGCGCGAACTCGTCGTCGACGCGTGGCGCATGTGTGTGCCCAAGCGCGTCGCCGCTGCGTACGTCGAGCGCCCGTAAACTGATCGCTGACACGTCGGTCGGTGAAAGGAAGCACGGGTGGCAGTCCAGCCCATACGGATCATTGGTGACCCTGTGCTGCGCACCCCAGCCGAACTGGTCACGACGTTCGACAAGGAGTTGCGTGTCCTCGTCAAAGACCTAGAGGACACGCTGAGTGCCGCCGACGGCGCCGGGCTGGCCGCGCCACAGATCGGGGTCGGCCTTCGGGTCTTCGTCTACGCCCAGCCCGACGACATGTGGGGTCATCTCATCAACCCTGTGCTGAGCGAGTTGTCGGCCGAGGAGGAGGAGGACGACGAGGGCTGCCTGTCGGTTCCCGGCCTCGCCTACCCGACCATGCGCAAGGTGAGCCTCGTCGCCAGTGGTCTTGACATGTACGGCGAGCCGCTCGTCCTGCCGGCTGACACGCCGTTTCTCGCGCGGTGCTTCCAGCACGAAACCGACCACCTCGACGGCGTCGTGTTCATCGACCGGCTCGACGACCGCACCCGGCGGCGCGCGATGCGGGAGATCCGGGAGCAGATCTGGGAAGCCGACGCCGCGGCGGCCCCGGTCGTGAAGGTCTCCCCGCACCCGCTGTACGGCAGGGCACTCTAGGTGCGGCTGGTCTTCGCCGGGACACCAGCGCCGGCGCTTCCGTCGCTCGACGCGCTCATCGACTCCGAACACGATGTGGCCGCGGTCATCACCCGACCGGAGCGACCAGCCGGTCGCGGCCGGCGGCTGACCGCCAGCCCGGTAGCCGAGCGCGCACGCGAACGAGGCATTCCAGTGCTGGCCCCCAACCGCGCCGACGACCCGGAATTCCTTGCTCAGCTGCGTGATTTCGCCCCAGACCTGTGCCCAGTCGTCGCGTACGGCGCTCTGCTGCGCAAGGACGCGCTCGACGTGCCGCGCATCGGCTGGGTCAACCTGCACTTCTCCGTGCTGCCGGCCTGGCGCGGGGCAGCGCCGGTGCAGCGCGCGATCCTAGCCGGCGACGACATGACCGGTGCGTCGACGTTCCTCCTCGACGAAGGTCTGGACACCGGCCCGGTCTTCGGCGTCGTGACCGAGCCGATCCACCCGCGCGACACCGCCGGCGAGCTGCTCGACCGGCTTGCGGTCTCAGGGGCCGAGTTGCTCCGACGCACGATCGACGGCATCGCCTCGGGCGAGCTCGGTCCCGTGCCGCAACCGACCGACGGCGTCTCGATCGCCGCGAAACTGCGGCCCGACGACGTGCGAGTCGACTGGTCGACCCCGGCGATGCACGTCGACCGGCTGGTACGCGCGGCCACTCCGGCGCCGGGGCCTTGGACGCAGTTCCGGGGCCGGCGCCTCAAGCTCGGCCCGGTCCTGCCCGGCGACGCGGCCGGGGCGCTGGTCCCGGGCGAGATCAGCTCGGCCGGCGCCGGCGTTCAGGTCGGTACGGCGACGGCTCCCGTTGTGCTGACAACTGTCCAGCCCGAGGGCAAGGGCCCGATGGATGCAACGGCGTGGGCCCGCGGCGTACGCCCGGTCCCCGGCGAGAAGCTGGGTTGATGCCGGCAGATCGGCCACCCACCGCCAATGCCGCACGCCGGGCACGATCGGCGACGGCGCCCGGCGTCGCGGCCCGCCGGCTGGCATTTGACGTGTTGCGCGCGGTTCACGATGACGACGCTTACGCCAACCTCGTCCTGCCCAAGCTGCTGCGGTCGAGCCGGCTGCCTGAGCGCGACCGCGCACTTGTTGTCGAGCTCGCCTACGGCACGTTGCGCACCGAAGGCACGCTCGATCACGTGATCAGTGGCTGCATCGACCGACCGCTGGCCAGCGTCGATGTAGCCGTGCTCGACGTACTCCGGCTTGGCGTCTACCAGCTGCTGCGAACCCGGGTCGGTGTCCATGCCGCTGTGTCAACGTCGGTCGACCTGGCCCGGACCGTCGTGGGCGAGGGTGCGTCGCGCTTCGTCAATGCCGTGCTGCACAAGGCGGCCCGGCGCGAGGGCGAGCTGCAGGCGCCCGACCACGACACCGATCCGCTGGGCTGGCTCGCGGTCACCTACGCGCACCCGAGGTGGATCGTCAGCGCGTTCAAGGACGCGCTCGGCGGCGACCTCGCGCAGACCGAAGCCGCGCTGGCCGGCAGCGACGCGCGCCCCGAGGTGCACCTGGTCACGCGGCCGGGCCGGATGACACGCGACGAGTTGCTCGCGGACTGCGCCGAAGCCGACATTGAGGCGACCGCGGGCCCGTGGTCGCGGTACGCCGTCCGCCTCACCGGTGGTGACGTGACGGCCCTGCAGCCGGTGCGCGACGGCCGGGCAGCCGCACAGGACGAAGGCAGCCAGCTCGCCGCCCTGGTCGCCGTCGCCGCGGCACCGGGGGAACGGTTACTCGACCTGTGCGCCGGCCCCGGCGGCAAGGCCGCGCTGCTCGCCGGACACGAGGCTGGCGTTGGCCGGCTCGTCGTCGCCGTCGAGCCGCACGCGCACCGCGCCCAGTTGGTACGCCGGTCGCTCGCGTCCGCGACCGCAGGGTCGGCGACGAGAGCGGTCGCCATCCAGGCCGACGGGCGCGCCGCCGCGTGGCTACCCGCCTCCTTCGACGGCGTGCTCGTCGACGCCCCGTGCACCGGCCTCGGCGCCCTGCGCCGGCGGCCGGAGGCGCGCTGGCGACGCCAGCCGTCCGACGTACCTGCTCTCGCGGCGCTCCAGCGTGAGCTGCTTGCCGCCGCCATCGACGCGACCCGACACGGCGGGCGGATCACCTACGTCGTGTGCTCACCGCATCTTGCCGAGGGCAGATCGGTGGTCAGCGACGCGGTTAAGCACCGTGACGACCTCGCGCTCGTCGACGTACGCGACTTCATGCCCGGCGTTCCTGACCTCGGTGACGGCCCTTGGGTGCAGCTTTGGCCGCACCTGCACGGCACGGATGCGATGTTTGTGGCCGTGATCGAACGCCGCACCGCTTAAACTGGCCGCGGGAGCGAGCACGGGGAGTGAGCACAAGGGGGATCGAGTTGGTCGCGCAGTTGGCGCCGAGCATCCTCAATGCCGACTTCGCCCACCTTGCCGACGAGGTCGCCAGGGTCTCCGGCAGCGCCGACCTGGTGCACATCGACGTGATGGACAACCACTTCGTGCCCAATCTCACGCTCGGCCCGGTGGTCGTCGAGAGCTTGCGCAAGCACACTGACCTGCCGTTCGACTGCCACCTGATGATCACCGATCCCGACCGATGGGCTCCGGCGTACGTCGACAAGGGCGCTGACGTCGTGACATTCCACGTCGAGGCGGCGGCGGACCCGGTTCAGACGGCGCGCGCCATCAGGGCCGCGGGCGGTAAGGCCGGCCTCGCTCTCAAACCCGCGACGCCGCTCGCGCCGTATGCCGACATCCTCAGCGAGTTCGACCTCGTGCTGGTGATGACGGTCGAGCCCGGCTTCGGTGGCCAGGCCTTCCGAACTGAATGCCTGGCCAAAGTCCGCGAGGCGCGCCGCGAGATCGAGACCCGCGGCCTGCAGATGTGGCTCGAGGTCGACGGCGGTGTCGGGCTCGACACGATCGAGGCGTGTGCCGAGGCAGGTGCCGACGTGTTCGTGGTCGGTTCGGCGATCTACGGAGCCGACGATCCGGCGCGGGCGGCGCGGGTCATCAAGGAAGCCGCCCAGCGCGCTTCGAGGCCGAGCTGATGTCGTCGGTGCTAGTCGTCGACGACGACCCCGACATCGCGAGGTTCATCGAGATCAACCTGCGCCTCGAGGGCTACGACGTGCGCACGGCGTGCGACGCCGAGCAGGCCCTGGTCTACATCGGGATGGAGCAGCCAGATCTGGTGCTCCTTGACGTGATGATGCCCAGGATCGACGGCGTCGAGCTGTGCCGGCGGCTGCGCGCCGACCCCGCGACCGCAAACATGCCAGTCATCATGCTGACCGCCAAGAGCATTTCGGCCGACAAGGTCGTCGGCCTGACCGCCGGGGCCGACGACTACATCATCAAGCCGTTCGACACGCTCGAGCTCGTCGCGCGGGTCCGCTCCACGCTGCGCCGCAACGCCGAGATGCGCTCGGTCTCACCCCTGACCGGGCTGCCGGGCAACCACCGCATCGACATAGAAATCTCCGGGCGGGTTTCGACCGACGCCCGGTTCGCCGTCTGCTATTTCGACCTCGACAACTTCAAGGCGTTCAACGACCGCTACGGGTTCCTCAGGGGCGACGACGTCATCCTGCTGTGCGCGATGGCTCTGCGGCGTGCCGCCGGTGAGGTCGGCGAGCCGGCGCCTTTCGTCGGGCACGTGGGAGGCGACGACTTCGTCGCCGTCTGCGAACAGATCCAGGCCGAGCCGTTCTGCCGCAACGTCGTGCAAGCCTTCGACGACGAGGTGTGGCGCCGGCACGACGCCTCCGACGCCGAGCGGGGCTACCTCGAGGTTGTCGACCGGCAAGGGACCGTCCGCCGCTCGCCCTTGGTGTCGCTGTCAGTCGGCATAGCGCTCAGCGGCCGGCGCAGTTACCGCGACCACCGCGAAGTCGTCGCCGTAGCCACCGAGATGAAGGCAGTCGCGAAGGGCACTCCTGGGTCGGCTATCGCGGTCGACCGCCGAGGCGATGGGCAGCAGGGCTCGACCGGGGCCGCCGACATGACTTCTGCCCCCCTGACAGGGGAGGCTGTGCCCGAAACCTGAGGAGGAGAGAGTCCCGCTGATGTCAGACAACAGCTTCGCCGCCCGTTCCACGCTCACCGTCGGGGACAGGGCCTACGAGATATTCCGCCTCGACGCGTTGAGCGACAGGTTCCCCGTCGACCAGTTGCCGTTCTCGCTCAAAGTGCTTCTCGAAAACCTGCTGCGCAACGAGGACGGCATCTC
>JBKJZO010000051.1:0-19181 GCA_046715235.1 Mycobacteriales bacterium | reverse complement strand
CCCACGACCTGGTCATCCAGATCCTGCGCGAGACGACGATGACGCCGATGGCGCACCTCACCTGCGCCGCGCACACTCGGGCCGAGCTGCGCGAGATCCTCCAGCGTTACCGCGACGGCGGTGTCGAGAACATCCTCTGCCTCGGCGGCGATCCGCCCACCGGGCTTGACCTCCAGGTCGGCGAGCTGCGGCACGCCAGCGAACTCGTCGAGCTGGCCCGCGAGGTCGACGGGTTCTCCCTCGGCGTCGCGGCGCACCCCGAAGGACACCCCAACTCCCCCAACCTGACCGGCGATCACGATCGAATGGCCCAGAAGCTGCGCGCCGCCGACTTCGCCGTCACGCAGTTCTTCTTCAGGGTGAGTGACTACACCTCGCTGGTCGAGGCGATGACCGAGCGCGGTGTCGACAAGCCGATCGTGCCGGGCATCATGCCGATCACGAGCCTGACCGGGATCTCGCGGATGGCCGCGATGTCAGGGTCCGCCGTACCGCATGAGGTCATCGACCGGATCGAGCCGTACGCCGACGACGCCGTCGCCGTGCGCAAGTGCGGCGTCGAGATCGCGACCGAGCTGTGCCAGCAGCTGCTCGAAGCCGGCGCTCCCGGCCTGCACTTCTACACACTCAACCGCTCGACCGCGACGCGCGAGATCTACGCCAACCTCGGGCTCGGCACGTCCTAGCCCTCACGGCTCGGCAGGCAGCAGCACGCCCGGGTTGAGCAATCCCTTGGGATCAAAGGCTCTCTTGACCGCGCGCATCGCGGCGATCTCGGCCGGCGCGTGGGTCAGGTGCAGCCAGTCGCGCTTGGCGACGCCGATTCCGTGCTCCGCGCTGATGCTGCCGCCGTACTCGGCCACCAAACTCAACACGACCCCGTCGAGATCCGCGTCATCGGGCGCGACTCCGAGCACGTTCACGTGCACGCTGCCGATGCCGGCGTGACCGAACGTCGTGCACCGTGCGCCCGGCGCGTAGCCGGCAATGCGCTCGCACGCCACATCGACGAAGTCGGCGAGCCGTGACAGCGGCAACGACACATCGAACTTGTGCGGTACGCCGACGGCGGCGATCGCTTCCGACTGCCGCTCGCGGTAGGCCCAGATGCGGCGGCGCTCCTGCGGATCGACCGCGAGGGTCACGTCGCGATCCTCGCCAATGCCGGTGAGCAGCTTGGCGAGCTCGTCGAATGTGCCCGGGCCGCCGGCGCATTCGATGAGCAGGTACGCCGGCCAGTCACGATCGAGCGGTGCGGGCAGTCCGGCGTACGCGCGGACCATGGCCACTCCCGCGGTGTCGAACGATTCGACGGCGTCGAGCGAAGGCAGGCCGCGCGAGGCCGCGGCCAGCGCCATCACGTCCGCCATGTCATGCGCGCCGATGAGCGCCACCACACGGTCGGTGGGCTCGGGCACCAGACGCAACGCCGCCCGCGTCACAACGGCGAGTGTTCCCTCACTGCCGGCAAGCAGCCCGGTGAGGTCGTAGCCGGCGGAGGTGTGCCGGGGCCCGTCGAGCAGCGAGAGCACCGAGCGGTCCGCGAGTACGGCCTCGATGCCGAGCACCTGCGCGCGCATCGGCCCGTGGCGGATGACGTGGATGCCGCCGGCATTCGTGGCGATCATGCCGCCGATCGTCGCGGAGTCGCGCGACGCGAGGTCGACACCCACCGCCATCCCCACGCCGTGCGCGGCCTGCTGCACAGACGCGAGGGTGGCCCCTGCACCGGCGACGAGTCGCCCGGCCACCGGGTCGACGTCCCCGATCTCGTCGAGCCGGCGCAGGCTGAGGACGATCTCCCCCTCGCGTGGGACCCCGCCACCGACGAGTCCGGTATTGCCGCCCTGCGGAACGACACGGGCGCCGGATTGCGCGCAGGCCTCGATCACCGCCGCCACCTGACCGGCATCCGCCGGTCGTACGACGAGCCGGCTGCGTCCGCTGAATCGGCGGGTCCAATCGGTCTCGTACGGCGCGCGCAGGTCAGGGGCGGTGAGCACGTGCGCCGACCCGACGATGGTGCTCAGCGCGTGTGCCAGCGAATCGTTCACGGGCGAAGTGAAACAGCTGCGGTACGGCGGGCGCACCCGCTGATGGGACAATCGCCCGGTGATCCCGCTGGACGTCATCCTCATCGAGTTCCTGCTGGCCTTTGGGGCGGCGCTACTCCTCGCCAATGCCGTCGCGATCGTGCGCCTGCGCCGCGAGCAGAACTGGCCCCCGCAGCGGCCTGCCGGCCTCCCGGTGGACGCTGCTCCGCAGCTGAGCCGATCGGCGGCGCGGGAGCAGCGCATGCCCTCGCGCCCGAGGATCCTGTCGGGCCTGGTGATAGGCCTGGGCGTGTCCCTGTGGGCGCTCGCCACGCTCGTCGACAAGCTCTCGGACTGATCCCGCGCCGTACGGGGTCTCGCATCTGGGCGAGATGTCCGTTTTCGGCGTCAGTCTTGAGCCGATTCGCCCAAACAGACATTTTCTGGGCCGAATTCCGCGAACGAGTGGTATTTTTTCCTCACACAGAGTAGTCATAGTGGTACAGCCGGTAGGGCAAGCGGCCGATGCTGAATACAGCAATTGGCTTAAGCAACGGGGTGGGTGCCGGTGAGAGCGGACCGAAGCGCGCTATTGGCGAGCCTCGTGCTCGCTGGCGTGTCTACCGCTGCCGTCGGCTCGCTTTTCCTCGTGTCTTTCGGACCCCTGGCCACCGTTCCGTCTCCGGGCGGGGCGGAAGGGCGCCGCGGCCCGGTGGCAGCCGATATCCGCAAGCCGCCCATCGTGCGGGTGCCCGCGCCGGCTCGCGCACCGGCTACATCGCCCGCCGTTCCGCAGACCTCCTCAGTCCCTTCCCCGGCGCCGACGGCAACCCGTGTGACCGCACCGCCAACGAATCCGGGCGTTGCGCCGGTAACCCAAGAGCCGCGCACGCCCTCGACGCCGACGTCCGACACCCCTCCGGCTACGCCGCCGAGTGAGCCTGCGGCGCCCCCACCGCCGGTAGCACCGGCTGTCGAGCCGGCACCGCAGCAGCCAGCACCGGACCCCCCCGCACCGGACCCCCCCGCACCCGCGCCGCCCGCACCCGCGCCGCCACCGCCAGCTACCTCCGAGCCCACACCGCCTCCAGGGGTGGTGCTCCCCGTCGTCAAGCTTCCAGAAGTGCCACGAGTACCAACGTCGCGCGCTAACTCCACCCAAAAGAAGCGCGACAACGCGAACGACGACGACGCGCGGCACGGCGGCAAGCACGCGGGCAAGAAGGACCACGAAGCCAAGACCAGGCCGAACAAGAAGCCCAAGCCTGATCCCGTGCACAAGCCGCGCCACAAGGAGCGGCCGGCGCCGCCCGTGCCTCCCGTGGTGCCGCCCGCGCCATGCCCGCCGGGCCCGGTTTTGCTGCCCTCCGAGCCGAGTCTCCCGCCGGTGCCCGCGACCGAGGCTCCGGACAACACCGGTGGTCACAGTGACGACTCGCGCGAGTCGGACTCCGGCAATGGTTCACAACGCCAGCGAGACCCGGACCGGGACCGGCACCGGGACCGTGATGCCGACGAAGATTCCGGCGATCGCTCGGAGAAGCGGCACGGCGGCAGCAAGGGCAACAACAAGCGTGACCGTGGCGGGGACCACTAGTCCGCCTTTCTACGATTGCGGTGCGTAGCCGCGCGCAAGCGCGCTTGCTCTGCCACGATGCGGGAACGCAACGTTTGCGCGTACACCCCCACGCGCAGACACAACTAGGACCAAAGGCCGGGTGTGACCCACTCGTTCCGGTCCCGGGCACTGCGGCCGGCGCACGCCAGTCGCGCGAGGAGAGGTCATGGACGACGGCGCGCAGCTCGTCCAACTGCTCACGCCCGAAGGCGAGCGCGTCGAGCATCCGCAGTACTCCATCGATCTGACCGACAGCGAATACCGGGGTCTCTACCGGGACCTGGTCCTCGTCCGCCGCGTCGACGTCGAGGCGACGGCCCTGCAGCGGCAGGGCGAGCTGGGCATCTGGGCGTCACTGCTCGGCCAGGAAGCCGCGCAGATCGGATCCGGGCGCGCGTTGCAGCCTGGCGACTTTGCTTTCCCGACCTACCGCGAACACGGCGTGGCCTGGTGTCGGGACGTCGAGCCGCTGCAGCTGCTGGCGCTGTTCCGCGGCGTCAACCACGGCGGCTGGGATCCCGACGAACACAACTTCGGTCCCTACACGATCGTCATCGGCTCGCAGACTCTGCATGCCACCGGTTACGCCATGGGCATGCAGCGCGACGGCGCCGACGCCGCAACCATCGTGTACTTCGGTGACGGCGCGTCGAGTCAGGGCGACGTGAACGAGGCGTTCGTCTGGGGAGCGGTCTTCAACGCCCCCATCGTGTTCTTCTGCCAGAACAACCAGTGGGCCATCTCCGAGCCGTTGGAGCGCCAGTCCCGTCAGCCGTTGTACAAGCGAGCGCTCGGTTTCGGGTTTCCGGGCGTCCGGGTCGACGGCAATGACGTGCTCGCGACCCTCGCGGTCACCCGCGCTGCGCTGGCCGATGCGCGCGAAGGCAACGGGCCGACGTTGATCGAAGCCTTCACCTACCGCATGGGCGCGCACACGACTTCCGACGACCCGACCCGCTACCGGCTCTCCGCCGATCTCGAGGCGTGGAAGCTCAAAGACCCGATCGAGCGCATGCGCGCTTTCCTGTTCAAGAGCCAGCTAGCTGACGCCGACTTCTTCGCGGCACTCGACGACGAGGCGGAGCAGCTCGCGGTCCGGCTGCGCGAGCAGTGCCGCGCGATGCCTGACCCGCAACCACTGTCGATGTTCGACAACGTGTACGCCGAGCTGACGCCACTGCTCGCGGACCAGCGGGCGGCGTACGCCGGGTACCTCGCCGGGTTCTTGGACCAGGAGAGCCAGGACGAGGAGAACGCCAATGCCTGAGCTGACCTTGGCGAAGGCGCTGAACGCTGGACTTCGCAAAGCCCTGGAGGACGACCCCAAGGTCCTCATCATGGGCGAGGACGTCGGAAAGCTCGGCGGCGTCTTCCGCGTCACCGACGGCCTGCAGAAGGACTTCGGCGACCACCGCGTCATCGACACGCCGCTCGCGGAGTCCGGCATCATCGGCACCGCGATCGGCCTGGCGCTGCGCGGCTACCGGCCGGTTTGCGAGATCCAGTTCGACGGGTTCGTCTATCCGGCGTTCGACCAGATCGTCAGCCAGCTGGCCAAGTTCCGCTATCGCACCGCCGGCTCCGTCTCGCTGCCGGTGACGATTCGCATCCCCTGCGGCGGCGGCATCGGCGCGGTCGAGCATCACAGCGAGTCGCCCGAGGCCTACTTCTGTCACACCGGCGGCTTGAAGGTCGTGGCGTGTTCTAACCCGCTCGATGCCTTCTTCATGATTCAACAGGCGATCGCGAGCCCCGACCCGGTCGTCTTCTTCGAGCCCAAGCGCCGTTACTGGGACAAGGCTGAGGTCGACACTGCCGCGACGCCGATGCCACTGGAGAAGGCCCGCGTGGTTCGCGAGGGCACCGACGTCACCGTGCTCACCCACGGCCCGACCATGCGCGTCTGCCTCGATGCCGCCGCCGCAGCCGAGGACGACGGCCGCAGCATTGAAGTGATCGACCTGCGCACGCTCTCGCCGCTCGACATGCCGACGGTGCTCGCTTCGGTCGAGAAGACCGGCCGGGTCGTCGTCGTACACGAAGCACCGAGTGAGTGCTCGCTGTCGAGTGAGATCGCCGCGCGCATCACCGAGCAGGCGTTCTACTCCCTCGAGGCGCCGGTGTTGCGGGTCACGGGATTCGACACCCCCTATCCGCCGTCGCGTGTCGAGGACGACTACCTGCCTGATCTCGATCGCGTTCTCGACGCCGTCGACCGTTCCTTCACCTACTAAGGGGCTGGGCGCGTGTCCGCTGTAAAGGAGTTCAAGCTCCCCGACCTGGGCGAGGGCCTGACCGACGGCGAGATCCTCCGCTGGCTGGTTGCGGTGGGCGACGAGGTGAAGGTCAACCAGCCGATCGTCGAGGTCGAGACCGCCAAGGCCGCCGTAGAGCTGCCGTCGCCGTACGCCGGCGTCGTCACCAAGATCTTCCACGAGGCCGGCGAGACCGTGAACGTCGGCGAGCCGATCATCTCCTTCGAGACCGATGCGCAGCCGGGCGCGCCGGCATCGGTTCCGGACAGCGGCACCGAGGCGCTGGCGGCGACGGACATGGTCCCCACACCCGAGCCCTCTCCCGCGCCGCCTCCCGAGCCGGGGCCGGGCGCGCACGCCGAGGACGTCGGCGGCCGGACCGCCGTACTCGTTGGCTATGGCCCGCGATCGGTGTCGGCCAAACGGCGTCCGCGCAAGGAGACGGCGCAGCAGCCGGCTCGCGTTTCCGCTGCGGCAGTCGGTGCGGCGGCCGAGCGCAGCGCGACGACCCGGGCCAAGGCAACGCCGCCGGTCCGCCGGATGGCCAGGCAATACGGCCTCGATCTCGATTCGGTCGCCGGCAGCGGCCCGAAGGGCACGGTCACGAGGGCCGACGTCGAGCAGGCGCTGTCGACCGCGGCCGCAGCGCGATCCGATGCCCCGGCCGTCAGCGGAAGACATATTGCCGAGGTGCGACCGGCTGTGGTCGTGGCTGCGGAAGAGCCGGGCGAGGAGCGCCTGCCCGTGCACGGCGTCCGGAAGCTGACGGCTGAGGCGATGGTGCGCTCGGCCTTCACCGCCCCCCATGTCACGGAATTCGTCACTGTCGACGTCACCGAGACCATGCGTTTGCGTGACGAGGTTGCATCGTTGCCGGAGTTCGCCGACATCCACGTGAGCCCGCTGCTTTTCGTCGCCAAGGCTTTGATCAACGCGGTCCGGCGTACGCCGATGGTCAACTCGAGCTGGGACGCGGCGACGCAGGAGATCGTGGTCAAGTCGTACGTCAATCTCGGCATCGCGGCGGCGACCCCTCGCGGGCTGCTCGTGCCCAACATCAAGAACGCCGAGCAGATGACGCTCGACGAGCTCGGGCACGCGCTGCAGCAGCTGACCGCGATCGCCCGCGACGGCCGGACGACACCCGCCGACATGCAGCACGGCACGATCACCATCACCAACGTCGGTGTCTTCGGGATCGACAGCGGTACCCCGATCATCAATCCCGGTGAGAGCGCGATCCTGTGCTTCGGCGCCGTCCGCAAGATGCCGTGGGTTTTCGAGGACCGCATCGCGATCCGCGCGGTGACGCAGCTGTCGCTGTCGTTCGATCACCGGGTGATCGACGGCGAACTCGGATCGCACTTCCTCAGTGATGTGGCCACGCAGCTGGAGCACCCGTCGACGTTGCTCGCTTGGTCTTGATAGATGGTTCTGCCCATCCGCGACGAGAACCCGACTCGTCGTACGCCCTGGGTGACCTATCTGCTCATCCTGATCAACGTCGTCGTCTTCTTCTCTGAGCCGATCAGTCGGCTGGCCGTCTCGGGCGATCCGCCGCTGACGCAGGCATGTCAGCAGGAGGCGTACTTCCGTCGCTGGTCCGCGATCCCGAAAGAACTGACGACGAACAAACCGCTGCCGGACACGTTCGGCCCGGCGGTGCCACCGGATTCGTGCGAAAGGGTGCCGGTCACTTACGACAAGACGCCGGCGCTGTCGGTGTTGTACGCGATGTTTCTGCACGGCGGCTGGCTGCACCTGCTCGGCAACATGCTGTTCCTCTACGTGTTCGGCAACAACGTCGAGGACCGGCTGGGGCGGCTGGCCTTCCTGGCGTTCTACCTGGCCTGCGGATACGTCGCGACGTACGTCTTCGCGTTCGCCAACGCCAGCTCGCTGGCGACGTTGGTCGGCGCATCAGGGGCGATCGCCGGCGTACTCGGTGCGTACCTCATCCTGTTCCCGCGCGCCCGCGTCTTGAGCCTGGTCCCGTTCCTGCTGTTCATCCCGTTGCGCTTGCCCGCATGGATCGTTCTCGGCTCTTGGTTCGTCATTCAGTACATGTACTCACGCGGTACGGCGATGGCTCCCGGCAGCGACGTGGCGTATCTCGCCCATGTGGCCGGATTCATCGCCGGCGTGGTGGGCATGCTCCTGGCGCGGCGGCGACTGGCGCCCGCGCACCCGACGATCCAGGGATGGCGGATGTGAAGGCAAAGGGGCGCGGTCTGGCCCTGATGCTGCTCGCTTCCGGTGCGGTAGCGCTGCCCGCGAGTCCGGCGCAGGCGGCCGCGTGCGCCCCGGTGCCGCCCAACGCTCTGGAACTGTTCGCCAGCAAGAAGCCGGTGGCCGGCAAGGCGGTCGGCGCCGGCTACGACGTCGTCGCGGTGGGCACGATCACGAGGGTCTCCCACCCCAGGCCCAACTACCGCTACCGGTTTACGATGGCCGTCGACAGGGTCGTCGGTGGGGAACTTCCCGGCACCTATACGTTCTTCGCGTCGTCGAAGTCGGCGTACCCCTTCATGGTCGGTGAGGCGTACGCCGTGCCGCTCGCCCGCAGGAAAGGCAGCGGACCGCCGGCGACGACAGAGCTCTGGTCGACGGCCTGTGACCCGATCAGTGACGTCGACGACCTGGCCGCCGCCCGCGCGATCATCGAGCGGACCAAGCCAGGAGCCCTGCCCGCGCCGGCAGCAGCGGCACCGGCGGTGGTCGCGGCACCCCAGCCGAGCCCGTCGCCCGTACGACCACGGGTCACGTTCAGCTCAGTCGAGACGACGTACGAGTGGGCGAAGGTGTTCGCGTCGCTGCTGCTGATCATCGGGCTCCTCGTCGCGATCGCGGCCGCCCTCGAGTCGCGCTGGATGCACCGCCAACTGCTCTGACCGCCGCGCTCACCGCCGCCGTAGAGGCATCGCGCGAGACGTGATCGTCGCATGTACGTCAGGTGAACACGGGCCTTTCCCGTCGGCGAACCCGCAAGGAACTGAGAAAGTCGCCACCCAGCGCGCACCATTCGGGAGGGCATATGCAGCGTGCGCGTCGCGTGCGATCGACCGCCGTAATTGTCGCCATCGCTCTATTGAGCTTGGACATTGTTGGTGACTCGGGAGGCCCAACGCCTGCGAGGGCCGCGTTGGCCGCGAAGCCCTTGCCGAGGGTGCCGGACCGGCCGAAGGGGGGCGCGCCTCTCCCACCTGGAAGCGTCTCGGTGACTCCCAAGATTCTCGATGCCCCGCCGACACAAGCCCCCGGCAAGAAGGGCGATCTTCGGAGCAAGGCGCTCAAGCGGGCGCTCACGCTTGCCAACCCGCCCGCCGCGCCAAAGGCGATTTCGCCCCTGCCGGCAGCGGTGGCGGCTGCCGAGGCGTCACTCCGGGATCTGTCCGAGTCCGGTCGTATCCCGAAGAAGGTGGACCCGGCGTCGGCGCTCGGCAAGGTGCTCGCGAAGCCGTTGCCCGCAGACTCGGAGCCGCTGAGCAGCCTTCCCATCGCTGACAAGAACGACGCTTCTGACGCAAGAGTTGTGGCGCAGCCCGCACTTCTGCCCGCGCCCCTTGTCGGACTTCCACGCAAGGGTATGTCGGCACGGGGTAGTGAAATCCAGCTGACCCAGCGCGGCGCCGCGTCGGTGCAGACTGCGGCGTTCGTGGCTGGGGACAGCGCGCGATACAGCGTCGGTCAGCTGACCCTCAAGCCCACGTATCGCAGCTACGGCCAACAAGTCGTTACCGTGATCAACGACTCCTCAACGTCCTGGGGTCCCAATGAGATAGTCCTCTCGTATCACATCTACCGCGGCGACGGCAGCCATTACAGCCATACCCCGGCATTTACGTACATCGCAACAGGCGTCCCAGCAGGTACGTCGACCACGATAAACGCTGCCATTGCACCTTTACCGGCGGGCACATTCCAGATTGCATGGGATGTATTCCGAAGTAGCACTGGGAGGGACTGGTTTTCCAATCACGGGGTACCGGCGTCCCAAGTCCAACAGTTTACGATTCCGCACTACGCGCCCACTGCCGAGTTAATCTTTCCATACAATGGCGGTAGCGTTGATACGCTAAGGCCTCGCCTCGAAGTGTGGCTATATCACGACAATACTCAGCCGGTCACGCTGTCGATCGAGTACTGCCGTCAGGGGACCAACTCGTGTTGGACCTCCGGCTCGCTGGCCGCCCCGGGCGATACGGATTTTGAATCTCGTGTCTTGTACACAGTCCCTGCGGACATCATGTACTGGAATGCCACGTATGAATGGTGGGCGACCGTATCGGACGGTGTCACAACCCCATCAACAACGCCGCGTGCAAGCTTCACGCCGGTTGTGCCGCAGCCAGAACACAGCGTCTTGGGCACCGATCCTTCGGATGTGGACGCCAACGGCGTCAACCTTTTCACCGGCAATTTCACGAAAGTTGTCACGGATCTCACCCTTCCAGGCCCCCACGGCCCGCTCGAAGCCAAGCGGACATACAACAGCACGGACCGTCGCGTTGGGGCATTCGGCCTCGGCTGGTCGTCGGTTATCGATTCGGCCTGGTCCGAGAGCGCCGATGGGATCGTCACCATTCGGTTTCCGGACGGAAAGATGCTGGCCTACGGGCGTAATCCGGATAATCGATACGCCGCTGGGTACGGGCAATCTGGGAACTTCACGCTGTTCCACAACACGCGAACCATCCGTGTAGGCGACCAGAACTACTCCTATGACTTAACTACCGGACGTATCAAATCTATTAGCTCGCGCACCACCCGGTCGTATGTCATTTTTAATTCCGATGCTAATGGCCATGTTACTGAAATCCACGATACATCATCGAGTCGTAAGTTGTATCTGCAGTGGAATGGCATTTATGTGGGCTCTGTGGCCACCGCGCCGGTTATCGACCAGACCGCTTTGTGGGCACGGTACAGCTACAGCACCGCGAGCACTAATGTCCAGCACGAGCTACATACCGTTTCGTACCGGGACTTCGGAAGCATCTACTACAGCTCGAATGTCATGGCGAGCGGCCTACGAGGACTGGGTCGGATAGACACCGGTGACGGGAAAAAGCGTACGGATATTACCTACAGTGGTCTTCGGGTCTCGCGGATAGACTATGCGGGTGGAACGTGGCGATATTCGTATCAGGACGTTGACGATAACTTCAATGAGACTCAGATTACGAAAGTTGTGGATCCTCGAGGCACGCAGGCGCAGTATGGCTTCGGAGCAACCGGAGATCTTAGGAGACGCTGGACCGTTGACGACGCAGCCTCGAATACTAACAGGCGAATTTGGTCTTACGATTTCGTTGGACGACTACAGGCTGTAATTGATGAAAACTGGAACGTCACAGAATACTATTGGGACAGCCTTAGCGGTCAGATTCAGGATACCAACCGCTTGCGAGACGCGAATACTCTAACGAACACTCACACCAGATACTTCTACGACGTCAACAACGCCGGAGACCCACGAAACGGTCTCGTTGAAGCGACTAAGGACGCCAACGGCAACTGGACTTACTATACATACGATTCGAACGCACTTCTCATCAGGAAGGTTGGACCGCCCACACCGGCAAGTCCAGCGGGTGCGGCGACTAGCTATACCTATACCTGCGGTCCGAACGGTCGCCCTGTTGTGAACGACCCCGGGGCTCCGGGTAACGCCGCCCAGCCGTGCTACCTGTTGTCAACCATCACGGATCCTAACGGTCGCGTGACGGCGTACGAATACGATCGCTTCGGTAATCAGACTCGGCACACAACCCCGGCGGGTTCGGTAACCGATGTTTGGTATGACGCTTTCGGTCGCCCAAGTAGGCAGGTGGCGAGGACTCGGCTGGATCCGGCCGGCGCGGAAACCCAGTTTACGCACGACGCCCAGGGTTTGCTGCTCACAAAGACGGGTCCGGCGGTCACGAACCCCGTCACGGGGGTCGTTCATCAGGAGAGAATCACCAACACGCATAGTCACGGTGCGCTAACGAGAACGACGCAATCTGACACCACCCCTGTCAGCGCCGGCGGTGACCCGCCCAGAACCATCGAGTACCAGCTCGATGATGCGCTGCGCCCCGTCGTTGTAGTCGAATCCGGCGTCGTAGTCGCTGTGATCACATACGACGCAGCTGGCAATGTGATCGAAAGCCTGGATCCCAAATGGACCCGGTACCGGTTTGCTTACGACGCGCTAGGTCGGCTCACGCAGACAACGTTGGTCGATTTCGTCGATGACCCGGTGGCTGGCTCACCGCCACGTAACGTAGTTCTTGCGCGACGTACGTTCGACCCGTCCGGCCGAGTCACCTCCGCCGTAGATGCGATGAACCATCAGGTCGACTACACCTACACGTGGGATGACCTCCTGCTTACGGAAACTCTGCGCAACTTCAATGGGGGCGACGGCACACCTACCCACGATGTGCTGCTCCATCGCTATTCGTACGACCGGCTCGGCAACGTTACATCGGATACACAGGGAACCGGTTCCGCGGCGCGAACTATCGCCACGACGTTCACCGCAGCCAACCACCGGGCATCCATGACGCTTGACCCGGGTGGCCTGAACAGGCTGACAACCTACGTCTCGGACCCCACGGGAATGCTGCTATCGACGTCCCTCAGTGACGGTGAGAGAACCGAAACCGACACGAACGTGTACGGCGCGGACGGCCAGCTGGCGCGTACGGCGGAACTCAACAGCAGTGGCCCCATCGTCGAGGCTTTCGACCGCGATAGCGATGGTCGCGTCGTGAGGAGCACAAGTGCTCGCGGCGTGGCTTCGCTGACGGCCCTCCCGGACCCGGCGTTCGCAACAAATCACACCTATGACGCGGCGGGGCGGCTATCCACTTCGATCGGTCCGGCGATAAGCGCGGAAGACGGTACCG
Source organism: Mycobacteriales bacterium (assembly GCA_046715235.1). Taxonomy (GTDB): domain Bacteria; phylum Actinomycetota; class Actinomycetes; order BP-191; family BP-191; genus JBKJZO01. The sequence goes on along the minus strand of JBKJZO010000051.1, from coordinate 6,379 downwards.
GGGGACCAGCCGTTACAGCCTGGCCCCGCGTTCGACACGGGTACAACACCTTCGGTGAGCGAACGGAGCTCGTCGACCAACGGGGCGGTGTAACGCGGAAGCGTTATGACAACCGCGGACGCGTCGTGCAGGTCAACCACCCCACGGCTCAAGTTGAAGCCAACTACTCCGAAGTCGTTCTCGCCGACCAGCCGGTGAGCTACTGGTCGCTCAACGAGGTGGGCCGGGACGCGACCGACCTCGTCGCTGGTCGCAAAGCCACTTTCGTTCAACCGGTCAATGTGCCGACCACTGTGGGCGCGGCGTTGACTGATGCCGAGAATCACGGCTTGGACTTCGCTGGGCGACCGAACGAAGCCTCAACTCCCAATGACGTGTCAGTCACCCGGTCCGCTCTGACTCTAGAGGCGTGGTTTACGGCGGGGACTGCCGCAAACCACAACGTTATGTTGCGGCAGCTGTACGACTTCGGCCTCGAGCTGTGGCAGCCGCCTGGAACGGAACCTAGGCTCTTTGCGAGCGTTGGTCAGACCACGTCTGCGACGACAGGTCCGCTACCAGCGCTAAAGACCGGCTGGCACCACGTCGCCGTGACCTACGACGCCTACACACTGCGGATCTACGTCGACGGTATCGAGGTCGTGACTAAGGCTGGTGGAACCACCAATCTCTTGAACCAGCATCCGCTACGTATCGCTGGCGACAACAACGGGTGGGAAAGGCGGTGGGCAAACAAGCTCGACAACGTTGCCGTCTACAGCAGGGTGCTGACGCAAACGCAGATCGCGCGGCACGTCCAAGCGGCCAAGCTGCTGACTACCCACAGCATTTCGCCGCGCGAGACCTGGCGCTACGACGAGACCGGCAATGTCGTGGCCCACACGAACCGGCGCGGCGTCACTGAGTCGACGATCTGGGATAAGCGCAACCGGCCAGTCCGCGTCACGCTTCCTCCCGCTGGTCATGGCGTCCAGTCGGGAGTGATCCGAAGAACCTTTGACGACAACGACAACGTTGTCTCTGAGATCGATCCTGCCGGCGGACAGGTCTTGGTTACTTACAACGGGATGGACGGCGTTGCCTCCATCGACCAGGTCGATCGGTGGCCGACCCTCAGGCACAACATCACCCGGTTCGCCTACAACGATTTCGGTGAGCCGTTGACTACGTCGACGGACCATGCATCGACGAACAAGACCTACAACAAGGCAGGAGAACTGATCTCGTATACCGAGTCAGGACGTGGGACCACCCGGATGACCTACGACCTTGCTGGGCGTCTCACCCAAACAACCGACCCCCTGGGGCGATCCACCCGCGCAACCTACGACCTGTCTGGACGCCGAACCGCGCTCGAGAAACTGACTGCCGTCGGGAACGTGGTTGCGCAAATCGCCTACTCATACGACGCGAACGACAATGTCACGGCGGTGACGGATGCGAATGGCCACACGACGCGTGCGACCTACGACTCCGCCGATCGACTGGCAAGTCGAACGGAACCGGCTGTAGCGAGTGCTGACGGCGTCCCTCAGGGCGTGCCGAGTGTCTCGATGGGCTACGACGTCGCGGGCAGTCCGACCAAGTTGATCGTGGGCGGGAAGCAACGAGCTTTGCAGACGTACAACGCGTGGGGACTTCCGGTCACCAGGGTCGAACCGACGACGACCGCGCAGCCCAACGCCGTAGACCGAACGTGGACCAGTCTCTACGACGGCGCGGGCTCTCCAGTCGTCGAGGGCGCACCAGGCGATGTCGCGATCTCCACGACGTATGACGCTCTCGGACGTGCATCTCGGCAGGTCGGTGAAGGCGCGGACCGTTATGCGACGAAGAGCTTCGAGTACGACCTCAACGGGCGGTTGTCGAAGACTGGCTCGCCGTACGGAGACCTTGAGTTCTGGTGGAACGATCGCGGTCAGCTGATTGACAGCTGGCAACCGTCGCAGGTCGGCGACGGCGTGGACAACTGGCATTACGACTACGACACCTCTGGTCGTCTCACCCGCAGCAGCGGGCACACCGGCTCGGTTTCATACGGGTACTCCGGCGTCGCCGACGTGTCCACGATGACCGATTCGCTAACTGGCGCCGCGCGAACATACACGTACGACGTCGCGGGGCAGCGAACGCGCGAGCAGTTGTCGATCAATGGCACGCCGGGGATGCGTCGCAGCTGGACGTACGACGCGATCGGCCGCCCGGCGACAGATGTCGTGACCTCATCGCCGGGACAGACGACGGCCTCGGTTGCCTACGCATGGGATCAGGTCGGCAACCTCGTGGGTCGCACGACTGGAGGGGGGCTCGCGGGCGCAAGCGTCAACGAATACACCTATGACGCGGCGAACCGGCTCGTTCGCCACGAGAACAAAACCGCTGCAAGGGGCGAGGACTATCGCTGGGACACATCGGGCAACCGCACTCTCCTGACAACGTGGACGGGCACCTCGAGCGCCCGCAGCGTGACCGCAACGACGAGCGCGACCTACGACGAACGCGATCGCTTGCTTTCGACCTCCAGCGCGACAGGCTCGACGACGTACGCCTGGTCGCCTCGTGGCACGTTGTCGTCGGTCACGACAACACCGGCCGGCGGCACCGCCAATACCGTTGTCAGCAAGTTCGACGCGTTCAACCGGCTCACACAACGAGGCACGAACATTGCCTACAGCTACGACGATCTCGATCGTCTAGTGGACGTTTGTTGCCAGACCGGATATGGAGTCCTCGAATATGCAGGACTGGACCGCGAGCCAACGACCAATGGTAACTGGACGGTACTCCGTGATTTGCAACGAAACCCCATCGCATCTCGCGCTGATGTGCTTTCCTCGGCGACCGTCGTCATGCAGGATGTGCATGGTGACGTACTCGGATCTCTCAATCCGACAACTGCATCGGTAACCGGGAGTCGTTCTTACAGCCCGTTCGGCGTGGTCCAGAATTCCTTTGGAGCGCAGTCGCCACTGGGTTATCAAGGCAGCTTGACTGACGGCACGAGCGGTCAGGTTCATGCCGATGCGCGTTGGTATGACCCGTCCACAGGCATCTTCGTATCCCGAGATACGGCACCGGGGCCTAGCAGCAGCGCGGCGGGCTCGCACCTCTATGGTTATGGAAATGCCAACCCCACAACTTATTCAGATCCCACGGGGCACTTTGGCAACCCCGTGGACATTTTGCGGGGAACACTCGAATTAGGGCGGAGTGCCGCGGGTCTCCTGGGGTCTGGAGCTTCGACTGTGGCTCGCAGCGGAGCAGGCATTATTGCGACGGGCGCAACTGCTGCGGTTGCCATAGCGCAACCGGTTGCCACAGGTTTCGTCTGTGCCGCCGTCTGCGCCGCTGCAGCGGTCGTTGGCACAGCTGTGCTTATCGGTGGCGTGGCATACGTCTACACGCACAGGAACGACGGCAAAGTAGTGGCTGTCAAGCTAGATATTGATCCCGATACTGGTGAGCCATTGCGCTCATACCGGTCTCCGAGTGTTGTCGCCGTGAAGAAACATTCGTACACTCAGAGGTGGACAGTAGTCGACAAATATCGTACCGGCGACTATATGGCCACACGGACAACAAAGTATGTACGGATTGTCAGATACGCGGTAACTACGTATTCGAACGGAGCATGGAGCCGACAAGACGCCGGATCATCCACGGGATGGTCATCGGTGACAACCTTTGCGGCCGTGCCAAAGCCTGCGGTGCCAGCACGGCCGTCGCCGAAACCGGGTGCGCCGAAACCCGGGAACCAGCCCCGGAAGCCAACGCCGCCCCGACTGCCTGGCTTACCACCTCCGGTGACCGAGAGTGCTGGCGATCCGGTTCCTGATGGTGGCGAGGCACCGAGCGAAGACGGATTGCCCGGCGGGACCATGCCCGAGCCAGACGTGGCGCCGCCAGCCCGCCCCATGATCGATCTCAGCAATGTCGTCACCCTCTCGACGCCCGATGCTGCGGCACCGACAAGTCGCGGGGCGACTACGGCGAGCGGCGGCTGCGGGGCGGGCGGCCCGGTTACGACCTGTGTCACGCAGGAGTCGGCACCGTTGCCGCAACTCGCTTCGGCAGGAGGCGCCGCACGCAGCGGCGGCGGCGATTGTGTGGGTAGCGGGATTGTCTACCTGCGGACTGACGCGAACGGCACCAAGCCCTACGTCGGCCAAGCCAAGAGCCCTGAACGGTTCGACGAACGGCAGAAGGAGCATGCGCGCGCGCACATGGGCTCGGACTTTGAGTTCGAACAGATCGGTAGTGCGGAGCCGGGCGCAGCCTTGGACTGGCTGGAAGAGTTGAAGATCCGGGAGCTGGGCGGACCAACTAGCATGAAGAATCCCAACGGGATCTTGGCGAACCGGCGACATCAGATGGTGGATTCGCGTTTCGCGAAGGGCGGATGCTAGTGGCGGGTCCTCGCATCAAGCTCGGTGACGTCTTCACCGTGCCCCTGGACGCTGAACGGCTTGGGTTCGGCCAGGTCGTCGCGAGATTTCGAAAAGACAACTACTACTTCGCGATCTTTGACAAGGCGTATCCGCGCGAGGCGTTGGTCGACCTGCATGACGTGGTCAAGGACCGTCTCGCTCTCCTCGCGCTATCCCTCGACGCGAAGATTTATGGAGGTGACTGGAAGATCGTCGGGAACGTACCTGTCCCGGCGAATCTGCCCCTGCCCGCGTACAAAGAAACCACCGTCGAGGCGGGCGGGCCTCCCTACCGCGCGCGAGTGGACGTCGTCGACTACTCCGGCACGCGCCGTCGTCCAGCGGTCGGTGCCGAGGCAGATCTCCTCCCGAACCGGTCGACTCGAGCCCCGATCGGTATAGAGAAGGCTTTTCGGGCGCTGCATGGGCTCGAGGAGTGGCACGAGAGCTTCGAAAAGCTGCGACCGGTCGAGGACACGACCACTGCGAGACTGTTTCCCTAGCGAACGCTCGACTGCGAGCCCCCGACTTCACCCGCGGAGGCGTCTGACGTTCGAGCCGCCGGGTGCACCGCTAGCTGGCCGTAGGTGCTGTCAACGCTGTGGGTAGGCGTGCTGGTATGGCTCCGCGCCGCGGAGCTTAGGGTGATCTTGGCTGGTGTTTGCTTGACCTGGGGGGTCTGCCTGGCGCCCACGCTGACGTATGCGACCTCTGGGGTGGGTCTCCTGGCCTCGTTCGGGCTGCCGCGTGGCGAAGGACCCGGGCGCCAAGCTAGTGGTGTGTCTCAGTTTTGGTTGACCGCTTGGAGTGCGACGCGTCCTCGGGCGACCTTGGCGAGGATGTCCTCGGCGGTCGCGGTCCAGATGAAGGGCTTCGGGTCGTCGTTGTGGGCGTCGAGGTAGGCCTCGATGGAGGCGATCAGGTCGGGCACGGAGTGGAAGACTCCACGACGTAGTGCCTTGTCGGTCAGCTCACGGAACCAGCGCTCGACCAGGTTCAGCCACGATGACGACGTCGGTGTGAAGTGCAGATGGAACCGTGGGTGTTTACCCAACCAGGCTTGGACATTCGGATGCTTGTGGGTGGCGTAGTTGTCCAGGATCAGATGCACCTGTAGGCCGGCGGGAACGTCAGCATCGATGATCTTGAGGAACTTCAAGAACTCGCTGTGCCGGTGCTTCGGCAAGTACGAGCCGATCACCTTGCCGGTCAGCACGTCGAGCGCCGCGAACAGCGTCGTGGTCCCGTGCCGTTTGTAGTCATGGGTCATCGTGGCCGCGCGGCCCCTGACCATCGGCAACGACGGCTGGGTCCGGTCCAGCGCCTGGACCGAGGACTTTTCGTCCATGCACAACACGATCGCCTGCTCGGGAGGGTTCAAGTACAGGCCCACAACGTCGATCAGTTTCTCCTCGATCCGCGGGTCGTTGGAGAGCTTGAACGTGTTGACCAGATGAGGCTTCAACCCCCGCGCCGACCACACCCGTTGCACGGTGTCCTTGGAGACACCGACCCGCTTGGCCATCGTCCGCGTGCTCCAGTGAGTTTCGCCTGCAGGTGTTGAGTTCTGAGTCAGGTCGAGAATCTTCTCGATCACCTCCTGAGGGATCGTCGGCTTCCGTCCGCGACCGGGCGCGACCTTGGCGAACTTGGTGAGCCCCTGAGTCTCGAACCGCGTCCGCCACGACCGAACCGTCATCGGCGTCACCCCGACCCTGGACGCGATCTGGGTGTTCGCGACACCATCGGCCGCCAGGAGCAGCGCACCCGCTCGCTGCACCTCCCGATGTGCCGCGGTCCGGGAAACCGAGAGAGCTTTCAGCACTTCTCGCTGACTCTCAGAGACCACCAAACGAGCAGCAGGTTTTGTCATAGACCGAGGCTAAATCGAAACTGCCTATCTATTTTGGCGACACACCACTAGATACACGTTCGCCGTCAGCGCTGTGGGC
>JBKJZO010000050.1:0-25164 GCA_046715235.1 Mycobacteriales bacterium | reverse complement strand
TACGAGAGCTCCTCGCAAGACTCATCAAGTCGGGCTGTATGCGCGACGGCGCTGTCGTCGCGGTCGAGCGCTCGACCCGCGACGACCCGTGGCTCTGGCCGGACGGCATCGAGCCGGAGCGCGACCGCCGCTACGGCGAAGGGACGCTTTGGTACGGTCGGCGCGCAGCTGGCTAGCGTAGTCGCGGCCGGACCTTGCGGAGGAGGGCGGCGAACAGTGCGGCGGGCGGTCTGCCCGGGGTCCTTCGACCCCATCACCAACGGCCACCTCGACATCCTGGGACGGGCCAGCAAGCTCTACGACCAGGTCGTCGTCGCGGTACTCATCAACCAGGCGAAGCAGGGCCTGTTCACCGTCGAGGAACGCATCGAGATGATCGGTGAGGTGGTGGCCAGCTACGGCAACATCATCGTCGACGGATTCAGTGGTCTACTCGTCGACTACTGCCGCCACAACGACATTCCCGTCATCGTTAAGGGACTGCGAGCGGTCAGCGACTTCGAGTACGAACTGCAGATGGCGCAGATGAACCACCGGCTGGCGAGCGTCGAAACTTTGTTCATGACCACCAACCCGCTCTACTCTTTCCTTTCTTCCAGTCTCGTCAAAGAGATCGCGATGTACGGCGGCGACGTGGCCGAGCTGGTGCCTGAAGCGGTGGTCCGCCGCCTGACCGAACGTCTCGGAGCGGGAGAGCAGCCAGCGTGAGCACCGACAACCCCGCCAGTCCGTCCGACGGCGTCGACATCCACGTCAAGCTCGACCAGCTCACGGAGATGGTCGAGACAGCTCGGTCGATGCCGATGTCGGCGTCCTGCATCGTCAACCGCACCGACATGCTGACGTTGCTCGACGAGGTGCGCGAGATGCTGCCCTCCGAGCTGCGCGAGGCGCAGTTCGTCCTCAAGGACCGCAACGAGGTCCTCGAAGAAGGCAAGCGGCAGGCGGAGCAGATCCTCGCCGACGCCGAGCGGGAGCGCGATCGTCTCGTCAGCGAGACGGAGGTCGTGAAGCGCTCCGAGCGCGAGGCCGACCGCATCATCGACGACGCCAACGAAGAAGCCCGGCGCATGCAGGTGGAGGTCGACGACTACGTCGACGCCAAGCTCGCCAACTTCGAGGTTGTGCTCAACAAGGTCCTGACGGCGGTCGAGCGCGGACGCGACAAACTGCGCGGCCGCCAGGAACTCGACGCGCTCGGCGAGCCTGGCGCGCTCGGCGACGACACCCCACTCCCCGGCTGACCGCTCGACGAAGCCAAACCGCTCGAAGGCCCTAGCTGGCCGAGGCCCGCACCATTTCCAGAGCGGCGACCGCCGAGCCGCGCGCCCCCGCCATGTCGAGGTCGGGCACCAGGTCGAATGTCACGACCGCAGCTTGCTCGGCGCGCAGGCAAGTGTGTTCCCGGACCTTGCCGAGGAACCACTCGCGGAAGTGCGGCGCCGTCTCGACGACTCCGCCGCCGACGAAGTACGCCGCGGGGTCGGTGAAGTTGGCGGCGATCGTGAAGAGGTGGCCGAGCGCTATCGCCTGCTGCTCGAAGATCTTCAGCGCCAGCTCGTCGCCCTTCTCCGCGAACCCGCGCACCATCTTCGCCGCCAAGCCCATGTCCCCGATATCACCGAGCTCGTGCCCGGGGAACTGCGTGAGCCAGTAGGGGAGCAGGTTGCGCGTGATGCCGGCGAGCGAAGCGACGCTCTCGGCGTCCGCGGCGAACCCGCAGTTGCACTGAGGGATCGGCTGGCCCGGTGCGAGCAGGCCCTCCATCGGGATGTGCACGTGGCCGAACTCGCCCCCACCTCCTGTGACCCCATAGACGATGCGCCCGCTTTCGATGACGCCACCGCCGAGACCGGTACCCACGATCGCCGACACCGACGAGTGCTCAGCCGCGCGGTCGCCGAAGCGCACGTAGTGCGCGTAGAGCGCCGCCGAGTTGCCGTCGTTCTCATAGACCACCGGTAGGCCGAGCCGCCGCTCGAGCGCGCTGCGCACGTCGTACCCGTGCCAGGCTTCGAGCGCGAAGTTGGTGCCTCCCCGCGACGAGATCACCCCGACGGCGCTCGCCGGACCGGGAGTGTCGAGCCCGACTGCCCTGACCGACGATCGCTCGATGCCGGTCAAATCGAGGATCGCGCCGAATGCCTCGGCCATCGCCTCGACCGCGACAACCGGCCCCTCGAGCACCCGGCTAGGGGTTTCGACGAGCGAGTCCACGAGAAACCGGCGCTGCGCGGCGAGCACCGTCGCGTTGTTGTTCGTGCCGCCGTTGTCCAGGCCGACGACGTACCAATCTTCAGACGAGGTCTGCATTCGGGGCCTTTCCCTCGGGTGACCTTTGATCCTAGGGCGAGCGCCCGGTCGGGGAGTCGTTCTTTCAGAAACCTTGACACACGACGAGGTAGGCCAGGAGCTGTTCCATGTTCATGCCCGGCCCGCGGCCACCTCCGCCTGCGCCTCCTCGATGCGCTTCATCGTCTCCGCGTCGGCAAGGATCTCCGCTGTCTCCTCGTCCTCGTCGTCGTTCACGCGTTCACTTGCGGAACGCGGCGGCAGCGGCGAAAACCTGGATCTCCCGGTCCTTGCGTACTGCGGTGACCGGCGTGTCGCCATCGAGCAGTGGGTTCGCGGTGATGAACCACTCCCGGGCGACGGGGTCCTCGGGTCCGGTGGCAATCTGCGACCACACGCGAAGCGCGAGACGCGCCCAACGTTCGCGATCCTCGGGAGTGTTCGACTCCTCCTCGGTGGCCCCGACGAGCCACACGTGGACATACGGCCGAAGGTGGCGGTACAGCCGCCCCATCAGTTCGTCTCCGGAAAGCTCCTCGTCGCGCTGCTGGTCCTCTGCCATTGGAACCCAACGCTGTTCCAGGTCATCCCAGCCGCTGTTCGGCGGACGATCAGCGTCGAGCGGCACGTGCGAGTGCGCGCCGGACTCGTCCCGAGACAGCGCCCCGTTTGCCTCGTTCGCTCGCGAGTCCGCCGCGTCGTCCGTCATTTCGCGGTGTCCCTCCGGGATCGCGGCTGCCGCAGCCTCGTGCTCGTCCTGATGCTCGGCAGCCCTTCGTCTGGTGCCCGAAACGGACCGTAGCGCGTAGGTCCGACACCTCGGTGCGGACCCCGCTAATTACTGAGAAGCCAGCGCGCCGTTGTATCCACAACCTGCGGTCCTGATCGGTTTTCCGCGCGCGTACTTGCCATGCTCGGCTTTCGCGAGACCGACTTTACGAGGGGGCGTGTGAGACGACTTCAGGTGAGAACGGGGACGAGCCGCGGATCGACGCGGGTGAAGTCGCGAGGGTCGCAGCGCAGGATCAGTTCGTCGCCGCGCTGCAAGCGGAGGCTCGCCGCGTTGCCGCCGGTTTTGCGAACGACCCGTTCGAGGTCCTCGAGGCGTTCGCCCGGCTACGAGCCTTCGAACGGTCCCTGGAAGAACGCACAGGCCCGGCGTAGCAGGCGGTGCGGCGAACTCCTCACGGCACGGCGACGATCGCGCGGCAACGGTGGTTGCGATGCCGACCGACGTCCCCGGACTGCGGCGTTGACTACTGGTAACAGGGGCATATTCCAGATCCGCGAATCCCTCCGGTTTGCGGCTCTTCGCAATCGCCCGTGGTAGCCGGCTACCACGGTTGGTGGCGTAGAGCCAATTAACGGCTCGTCGCTATCAAGCGTGGCGACTGTGCGACGATCGATTTCTCACGCCCATCGGTGTCAGATTGGTCGTGGCGGGCGCCGCAAGATTTTCCCCACAAGTCGGGCGCGGCTCGTCGCGCGGGCCCTCCTGAGTTCAAATCGGGCTTCCGACCGCACGTTGTGGTCCGGGTCCCGCGCCAGCCGACGTAAGGCTGCCCGCGCAGCCCCACGAGGTACCTCGTCTGCGAGGAGGACCGTGGCCAAGCGAGCGCTAGGGTGCGGGTGCCTTGAGTACTCGAGCAAGCGGGATTCGTCAATGTCCATCCTCATCCACAGGTGGCTAAGCGGATGCGCGAACGCATCTATCAACACGTCATCCGCACTGTCGGGCAGGCTCTCCAGCACGCGGATCTCGCAGGTCTTCATTTCATCCATGGACTCAAGGAAGCCGACCGAACTCGCCAGCATCCACGCCGCCACTTCCTGGACCCGCGGAGACGAATCCTGCAGAAGCGCCATAGCTGCCGAGACAACGCCCCACGGATCTGCCCTAGCGGCGTCCGAGACCCGTTCGTACTGCGACGACTCCCAATAAGAAGTCTTGTCGCGAAATTCGGCGACCGTAGCCGATACGACCTCGTTGGTGTTAACGGTAGCCTCCGTACGCGTCGCGGCAAATCTTTTTGATGTCGCTTAGAGACAGCGCGGACAACAGACCAGGGAAGTCCCCGCCGCGAAGCCAAGGGGCATCCGAAAGGGTGATCTTCCCGTTCGCAACCAGCTCCCTCAGTTTCTGCTTAACCTTCTCTGATAACTTGCGGCCGCTCTTCTCAGCGTAATGAATTGCACGCGACAGGAGCTTGGTAGCGGTGTCGCATTCCTCCCGAGTCGGACATCTACTCGGTCTGCGCCGGCATCGCACGGCTGGTCAGCCCGATGCCCGGTGTGCTCGACCAGGACGACGCCGCCGCGCTCAAGTCGATCGGCATCGACCTGGACGCCGTACTCGCCAGTATCGGCGCCCACCTGGGTACGACGGCGCCCCCGCCCGCGCGGCGTGGCCGTTGGTTGGTGCGGCGCGGGCAGCGCGTGCGCGAGTCGCATCCGCGGTGGTCTCCCAGGTCGAAGCAGATGCTCGAACTGTCGCTGCGCGAAGCGCTGCGTCTCAAGCACAACTACATCGGCGCGCAGCACATACTGCTCGGCCTGATCCGCGAGGGGGAGGCGCGTCCGGTAGGATCGCCCGTTGATTGTGTCCCCGTTCTGAGTGAGACCGTGTCTGGTAACCGCACTCCCGCGCGTCTCGATCCCCGGCAGCCGCTCGTCATCGACACCCGCGAGCTCGGCCGCCGACCAGGATCGATGCGTCGGGTACAGCGTGCGGTGCCGGCTCCGGACTATCTCGGAATCGACATGATCAGGGTGCCGACCGGCGCTGAGCTCGACCTCGATCTGCGGCTCGAATCCGTGATGGAGGGCGTGCTCGTATCCGGTCGGGTGACAGCACCGCTCGTAGGTGAGTGCGGTCGCTGTCTCGAGCCGGTCACCTCCACCGTGGAGGTGGAGTTGCAAGAGCTGTACGCCTATCCCGAGTCCGAAGCGGAGGATGACGAGGTCAGCCGACTTGTCGGCGATCTCATCGACCTCACACCTACGCTTCGCGACGCGGTGGTGCTGGCGCTGCCGCTCTCGCCGCTGTGCCAGGACGACTGTCCTGGCTTGTGTGCAGAGTGCGGTGCCAGGCTGGCGGATGTTGATTGTGGCCATTCTCAGGCCCCGGTCGACCCGCGGTGGGCGGCCCTGACCGAAGTGATCGATCCTCAGGACAACCAGGAGTAACGGTGGCAGTTCCCAAGAGGCGCATGTCTCGCAGCAACACGCGGTCGCGGCGTTCCCAATGGAAGGCGGCGCTGCCGTCGTTCGCGACGTGTAAGCGCTGCAAGCAGATGAAGCTGCCGCACGTGGCATGCCCGACCTGTGGCACCTACAACGACCGCCAGGTTGTCAACGTCTGACCTGATGCGCCCGGTTCGCGTTGCCCTCGACATGATGGGCGGCGACAGTGCCCCGGAGGCCATCGTCGACGGCGCCCTGTGTGCTGTTCACGAACAGCCGGGACTGCGCATCACCCTCGTCGGCCCGGTTGACGTCGCGGAGCGGTTGCTGGCCGGCCGCCCCGGCGGCGAGTGGATCGAACGTGTCGCCGCCAGTGAGGCGATCGGTATGGACGAGCACGGCGTCCGGGCCGTTCGCGCCAAGAGCGCCTCGTCGGTCGCGGTGGCTGCCCGACTCGTGCGCGACGGTCAGGCCGACGCGATGGTGTCGGCCGGTTCGACCGGCGCCGCGGTCGCCGCCGCGTTGTTCGGGCTGGGCCGCATCCCCGGGATGTCGCGCGCGGCCCTGGCCGTCGTCGTACCGGCTGGGGCTGGTCCCGTTGTGCTCCTCGACGCGGGCGCCAGCACGGACGCGAGCGCGGACATGCTCTGGCAGCTGGCAACAGTCGGGTCCGAGTACGCGCGGATCCGGCTCGGCATCGACCACCCCCGCGTCGGTCTGCTGTCCATCGGCGAGGAGGCCCGCAAAGGCGACGACCTGCGCAAGCAGGCGTTCAACGTGCTCTCACGCGCTGAGGGCTTGACCTTCGTAGGCAACGTCGAGGGGGGTGATGTCGCGACCGGCGGGCGGGCCGACGTCGTGGTCACCGACGGTTTCACCGGCAACGTCCTACTCAAAGGCATGGAAGGCGCAGTCGCCATGGCCACTGCCGCCCTCGCGAGCGCGATCGGCGCCGACCCGGCACTTCAGCAGGCGGCCGAACTGCTGCGTCCGGCCTTCGACGAGGCGGCCGCGAGCATCGACCCCGAACAGCACGGCGGCGCGCTGCTTCTCGGCGTTTACGGCGTCGTCGTCGTGGCGCACGGAGCGTCGACGCCGCGGGCTCTCGCGTCGAGCATCGAGGTAGCTGCCGACGCGGTGCGGGGCTCGGTCGTGAGCGCGATCACCCGCGCTATGGAAGGTGCCGTGAGTCCACAGAGACGCGCCGCGGACCGTCCGAAGAAGGCGGCCGACTCATGACCGACGTGACCGAACCCACGCCGGTGGAGCGGGCGATCGGAATCGAACTGTCCGATGCCTCCCTGCTCGAACGCGCCCTGACGCACCGCTCCTACGCGTACGAGCGGGGCGGCCTGCCGACCAACGAACGGCTGGAGTTCCTCGGCGACGCCGTCCTGGGGCTTGTCGTCACGGACCATCTCTACACGCGCCATCCCGACCTGCCTGAGGGGCAGCTCGCAAAGCTGCGCGCGTCGGTCGTCAACATGAACGCACTTGCCAGCGTCGCGCGCCACCTCGGCCTCGGCGACTGGCTGCTGCTCGGCCGCGGCGAGGAGACGACCGGCGGCCGTGACAAGGCGTCGATCCTGGCCGACGGGCTCGAATCGCTGATCGGCGCGGTCTATCTCAACTGCGGGCTGCTGGTCGCCAGCGATCTCGTGCACCGGCTCTTCGACGACATGATGGAGGAGTCGGCGACCAGGGGCGCGAGCCTCGACTGGAAGACCTCGCTGCAGGAGCTCACCGCATCGCAGCTGCTCGGCGTACCCGACTATGCGGTCACCGAGTCCGGGCCGGACCACGAGAAGCACTTCGAGGCGACGGCGGTCATCAGCGGCCAGCCGATGGGCACCGGCGATGGCCGGAGCAAGAAGGAAGCCGAGCAGCGCGCGGCCGAGTCGGCGTGGACGGCGTTGCAGCACCGATCGCTCGTCGGTACGTCGGACGCCGTTGCTGCCACCGAGCAACTGCCGAACTAGCCGGGCATGCCTGAGCTGCCCGAGGTCGAGGTCGTGCGCCTCGGGCTCGTGCGAGGCGTGACGGGACGGCAGATCGAGCGGGTCGAGGTGGCGGACCCGCGTGCCATTCGGCGGCACCCCGCCGGCGAGCGCGACTTCGGAGCCCTGCTCGAGGGTCGGGTGGTCGAAGCCGCGTCCCGTCGGGGGAAGTACCTGTGGCTGCCGCTCGACTCGGGCGACGCCCTCGTCGCGCACCTGGGGATGAGTGGACAGCTGCTGGTCGTCCCCCCGGACAAGCCCGCTGAGAGGCATCTGCGGGTCCGTTTTACGTTCGCCGATGGCGGTCGCGAGCTCCGGTTCGTCGACCAACGGACCTTCGGGGGGCTGTTCGTCGCGGCAGGAGGCGCGGGACTTCCCGCCGACATCGCGCACATCGCGCGGGACCCGCTGGATCCTGACTTCGACGACGACGATTTCCACTCCCGGCTGCGCCGCCGGCGGACAGGTCTCAAACGCGCCCTGCTCGACCAGTCGCTGGTCTCCGGCATCGGCAACATCTACAGCGACGAGGCCCTGTGGCGCGCCCGGCAGCACTACGCCAGGGCGACCGACACGATGCGGCGCCCCGACACCGACCGGCTGCTCGTCGCCGTCAGGGAGGTACTGAGCGAGTCGCTGGCGGCCGGGGGCACGAGTTTCGACGCGCTCTACGTGTCGGCCGAGGGCGTGTCCGGGCTGTTCGAACGGCATCTCGCGGTCTACGGCCTGGAGGGTGAGCCATGCCCACGCTGCGGTACGCCGGTGCGCCGCGACCACTTCATGAACCGCTCGACGTTCTACTGCCCGAAGTGCCAACGGCGGCCGCGCACCGCTAGGTCCTGAGTCGCTATTTCCCGAGTGCTCGGGCCTTCGCCGCGATCGCCGTCGCGAACCGGGCCGCCGCGCCGTCGTGCTGGAGGAACAGCCGCGGCTCGGTCAGCTCGAGCTCCATCAGGACCTGGGTGCCGTCGTCCAGGCGGGCGACGTCGACCCGCGCGTACAGCAATTCGCGCCCCACCCAGGCGAGGGCTCGCTCGGCCAGCGCGCGCTCGTCGGCAGTGGACTCGACGCGTTCTGGCTCGTCGAGCGGGGCTGCGCCGGCGAGCATCGGCGGCTTCCTGACGGCGTGCGAGTACTCGCCGGCGAAGTAGACGAGCGAGCGCTCGCCGTACCCCTCCACCGAGTCGAGGTAGGGCTGCACCATCACGTCGCGGTCGGCGCTCACCCGCGCCACGAGCTCCCTGGCGAGTTGGGTGTTCTCGCGGGTGACCAACATGGTGTCGCGTGCGCCGGCGGAGACCGCCGGCTTGACGACCGCACGCGCCCAGCCGCGTGCCGCAAGGACATCGCCCAGGTCTGCCGAGTCGCCGCGCCCGATCCACGCAGTGGGAACCACCGGCAACCCGGCGGCCGACAGCGCTTCGAGATAGCGCTTGTCGATGTTTTGCAGCAGTACGTCGACCGGGTTCCACAGGGTCGCCGCCCGGTCGACCCGGTCGACCCAGCGGACGAACTCGTCGTACCGGCTGATGTAGTCCCAGGTGTTGCGTACGACGACGAGCGCGCCCGCCCAGTCGACGGTCTCGTCAGTCCAGACGGCCGCCTCGGCCGGGACCCCCAGGCGAGCCAGCTCGGGAAAGACCAGCTGCTCGTCGCCGTACAACTGGGGGTGCTCCGCCCAGGTCGCCAGGAGAACGCGATCGTCGCTCACCGGGCTCCCTCCGACAGCTGCCGGGAGGCATGACTAGCACATGACTGCCGTACGATGCCGCCGCTGTGGACGAGAAAGCGGATTCGGAGCCGGTGCGCCTGACGGCATGGGTCAGCGGGCGCGTGCAGGGCGTGGGTTTCCGCTGGTGGGTCCGGAGCCGGGCCCTCGAGTTCGGGCTCCTGGGCACCGCGGCCAACCTCTCCGACGGCCGGGTCGAGGTTGTTGCCGAAGGCAAGCGGGATTCGTGTGAGCGGCTGCTGCGCGCGTTGCGCTCACAGCGCCCGCCGGGGCATGTCACGGGCGTGGTGGAGCGGTGGTCGCCAGCCCGGGGCGGACTCGAAAGTTTCCGCGAGCGATGACGATCAGGGTGCTGACCTGGGCGAATGCGATGTGGTCCGACGTACACCCTTACGGGTGAAGTTGTAACCGAACCGTTCCAATGTCTTGACCCGCCAGGCGGGTCATGGCACCCTCGATGGTGCACCTTTCCGCGCACTGCGCCCCCCAGCACACATGCCCTGCGCATAGAGCAGCGCCCAGACGGAGGATCCATGGCCAAGGCACTCTTTGGTTACGTAGGGCAAGCATATGACTCCCGCGTAGCCGCAGAGCTGCGTCGCTTGCAGCGGCGTGTCAAGGAGCTGGAAGCGGAGATCGAACAGCAGCGCACGTCCGATCTCGCGGCCGTCAACGATGAGCTCCTGACGCTGTCCGAGGCCGAGCCGGCTCTGACCTGAGCCGCAGCACAAATCCTGAGGGACGCCTGAAAGGGCGTCCCTTTCGCATGCCGGGAGACGCGCGGGTGTGTCTCGTCGGGCGGGCGACGCGACCGGGGTAGGCTCGAGTCCGGACTTCCCCTCCGAAAGCTGATCGTGTGCCGAGCTGTCGGCGCACGCCGACGGCACCGGGAAGCAGATACCGACAGTGCACCTGAAAAGCCTAACCCTTCGCGGTTTCAAGTCGTTTGCGACGTCGACCACGCTGCGGTTCGAGCCCGGCATCACAGTGGTCGTCGGCCCCAACGGGTCCGGCAAGTCCAACGTCGTCGATGCGATCGCCTGGGTGCTCGGCGAGCAGGGCGCCAAGGCGCTGCGCGGCGGCAAGATGGAAGACGTCATTTTCGCCGGTACGCCGGGCCGCCCGGCCCTGGGGCGCGCCGAGGTCGTGCTCACGATCGACAACAGCGATGGCGCGCTGCCGATTGAGTACGCGGAGGTCACGATCTCGCGGCTGATGTTCCGCTCCGGCGAGAGCGAGTACGCGATCAACGGCACCAAGTGCCGGTTGCTCGACGTACAGGAGCTGCTCTCGGATTCCGGCATCGGCCGCGAACTGCACGTGATCGTTGGCCAGGGCCAGCTCGATGTGGTGCTGTCGGCGCGGCCAGAGGACCGCCGCGGTTTCATCGAGGAAGCCGCCGGCATCCTCAAGCACCGCAAGCGCAAAGAGAAGGCTCTCCGCAAGCTCGACGCGATGCAGGCCAACGTCACCCGGCTGGGCGACCTGACCAGCGAGTTGCGCCGCCAGCTCAAACCGCTCGGCAGGCAGGCCGAGGTGGCCAGGAGGGCCTCCGACATCCAGGCGCAGCTGCGCGACGCCCGGCTGCGGCTGATGGCAGATGACCTGCTGGCCCTGCAGGCCGCGCTCGATGCCGAGCTGCGCGACGAGGAGCAAGTTCGGGTACGCCGCGCGCAGGCTGAGAGCGCGCTGGCCGCGGCCGAGGCCACGGAGCGCGAACTCGAGGAGGCCCTCGCCGACGGCGCGCCGCAGCTCGCGCGCGCCCAGGAGGGCTACTACCGTCTCGCCTCGTTGCGCGAGCGCTTCCGTGGCACGGCGGGACTGGCCGCGGAGCGGCAGCGGCACCTCAGCGAGCAGATCGACATCGAGGCCCGAGAGGGCCGCAGCGCCGACGACCTCGAGCGCGAGGCTGCGGAGGTGCGCGGCCGGGAGCGAGCCGTGCGCGCCGATGTCGCCGCGGATTCCGAGCGACTGCGTGCGGCCACCGATCTCACCCGGCAGCTCGAAGCCTCCCTGCACGACGAGGAACGCACGCTGGTGCTGGCCGCACGCGCGCAGGCCGACCGCCGGGAAGGGCTCGCGCGGCTTACCGGAGAGGTCGGCGCGCTGCGCAGCCGCGCCGACGCCGCCGAGCAGGAGATCGGCCGTCTTCAGGCGGCGATCGAGTCCGCGGCGACTCGGGCATTGACTTCGCAGGGCGAGTTCGAGGCCTTGCAGGCGCAGATCTCCGACGTCGAACGAGGTGAGCGCGGGCTCGACGAGCGCTACGAAGAGTTGACCGAGCAGGTGATCCAGTCCGCCGCGCTCGTCGACTCACTGCTCACGCAGGACCGCGAGGCCGAGAAGGATCGGGCGTTCTGGGCGGCGCGGCGCGACGCGCTGGAGTTGAGCCTGGCCCGCAAGGACGGCGGCGGCGCGCTGCTCGCAGCGCGTGACCGGCTGCCCGGGCTGCTCGGCACGGTGGCGAGCTTGCTGTCAGTCGAGCCAGGCTACGAGGCCGCGATCGCCGCCGCTCTGGGAACCCTGTCGGACGCCGTCGCCGTCGCGAATGCTGACGACGCGGTCGCGGCGATCACCCTGCTCAAGGACGACCAGGCCGGTCGCGCGACCATCGCCGTGGGTGGCGCTTCCGGCGGCGAGCCGTCTTCGGAGCGCCTGCCCGAAGCCTGCCGATGGGCACTCGACGTCGCGTCAGCGCCGGCGCAGCTGCGCGGCGCGCTGTCCGGCGTCCTTCGCGACGTCGTCGTCGTACCCGACCTGGATGTTGCTCAGCGGGTGCTGCGGGAAAGCGCGTCGCTCACCGTCGTCACGATGCATGGCGACGTCATCGGTCCGCATTTCGCGACCGGCGGCGGCACCTCGGCCCCCTCGTCGATCGAGTTGCACGCGGCCGCCGAAGAAGCGCGGGTCAAGGTCGACGAGGCGAGTCGGCAGGCCCAACGACTGCGCTTCGCCCTCGCAGCCGCGCGCGATGACGTCGACCGGTTGCAGACGGAGGCCGACGACGTGCTGGCCGCGCTGCACGACTCCGACGCGCGTATGGCGGCAGTCGCGGAGCAGCTGGGCCAGCACGGTTCGGCGCAACGGGCCGCAAGTGAGGAAGCGCAGCGGCTGCAACGGTCGCTGACCGAGGCGGAGGTCGCGCGCGATCGAGACCTCGCGGGCCTGTCGGAACTCGAGGAGCGGCTGGCGAACGCAAAGGAAGCTCCGGACCACACAGACCCGTCGACCCAGGCGCGCGACGAAGCAGCCTCGCGGCTTGCCGCCGCACGGGCAGCAGAGGTCGAAACCCAGATGGAGGTCGTCGCGGCGCAGGAGCGCGCGACCTCGCTCGCCGCTCGCGTGCAGTCCCTTGAGAACGCCGCGCAGACCGAACGGGCGGCCCGCGCGAAGCTCGCTGCGATGCTCGCACGCCGCGCCCGCGGGGCGGCGGTTGCGACCGCGGTTTACGCCGTGGCGGCCGATGCCCTGCAGCGCATCGAGGGTTCGCTGGTGGCCGCGGCCGCCGAGCGCGACGCCATCGAGCAGGCTCGCCTGGGCCACGAGAGCTCGCTGGTAACCGTGCGCGCCGAGCGCAGGGAACTCGCTGCCGAGGTCGAGTCGCTCACCGATGTCGCGCACCGCGACGAGATGGCGCGCACCGAGCAGCGCCTGCGTATCGAGCAACTCGAGTCGCGGTGCGCCGAGGAGCACGGCATCTCGGCCGAGACCCTGGTGGCCGAATATTCGCCAGCCGTCCCGATGCCGGCGGAGGAGGAGGGAGGCGCGCCGACGCCGTACGAGCGAGCAGTCGTCGAGAAGCGCGCGGCCGCGGCTGAGCGGCAGCTGGCCTTGCTGGGCAAGGTCAACCCGCTCGCGCTGGAGGAGTTCGCCGCGCTCGAGGAACGGCACGCGTTCCTGTCGACCCAGCTCGACGATCTACGCGACACGCGTCGCGATCTGATGACGGTCATCAAGGACGTCGACGAGCGGATCCACGACGTCTTCGTCAGCGCGTTCGAGGACACAGCACGCGAGTTCGAGCACGTATTCGCCACCCTCTTCCCTGGCGGCGAAGGCAGGCTCGTACTCACCGACCCGAGCGACATGCTCACGACCGGCATCGAAGTCGAGGCGCGCCCGCCCGGGAAGAAGATCAAGCGACTGTCATTGCTGTCCGGCGGGGAGCGGTCGTTAACGGCCATCGCACTGCTCGTTGCGATTTTCCGCGCCCGCCCGTCGCCGTTCTACATCCTCGACGAGGTCGAGGCAGCGCTCGACGACCGAAACCTGGGCCGGCTCCTCGACATCATGGATGCGCTGCGGGAGTCGTCGCAGCTGATCGTGATCACGCACCAGAAGCGCACGATGGAGGTTGCCGACGCGCTGTATGGCGTCAGCATGCGTGGCGACGGAATATCCACTGTGATCTCGCAGCGACTGCGCGAGCGAGAGCCGGCCAGTGCCTGAGCTGCTCATCGGCCTTGCCGTCGTTCTGCTGGTCGTCGTCGTCGCGTCGGTCGCCTTCCTCGCACCGTCGCGGCGCCGGCGGCTGCCGCCGCCGACACCGCCCACCGATGTGCCCGACGTGGTACCCGGTGTCGGCGACGACGCCGAGGTGCCGCGCGATACGCCGAAGCGCCCGGTCGCGACTGTCGACCTGCCCGACGTAGCGCCGGCAGCTCCGGCGGTTCCGGCGCTCGAGGTGCCCGAGCCGTCAGCAGGGCGGCTCACCCGACTGCGGTCGCGACTGGCGCGCTCGCAGTCGAGTCTGGGCCGGGGACTTCTGAACCTGCTCTCCGCCGACAAGGTCGACGAGGAGACGTGGGAGGCGGTCGAGGACACATTGATCACCGCAGACGTGGGTCTTGCGGCGACGGCGGAGATCGTGGCGTCGCTGCGAACCAAGGTCGCGGTCGAAGGCGCGCAGTCACCGGGAGCAATTCGCTCACTGCTGCGGGCGGAACTGGTGCAGGCGGTGGGCACGGGCGAGCGGGCACTGCGCACGATGCCGCACGACGACGGGCCTGCCGTAGTACTCGTCGTCGGTGTCAACGGCACCGGCAAAACCACGACATGCGGCAAGCTGGCGCGGCTGCTGGTCGCCGACGGTCGCTCGGTACTGATGGGTGCGGCTGACACATTCCGTGCCGCGGCCGCCGACCAGCTGCAGACATGGGGGGCGCGGGTGGGTGCCGAGGTCGTCCGCAAAGAGGAAGGCGCCGACCCGGCCGCGGTCGCTTTCGACGCGGTGAAGGCTGGCGTCGAGAAGCGGGTCGACGTCGTACTCATCGACACGGCAGGGCGGCTGCACACCAAGACCGGGCTGATGGACGAGCTCACGAAAATCAAACGGGTCGTAGAGAAGCTCGGCGAGATCGACGAGGTCCTGCTGGTGCTCGACGCGACGACCGGCCAGAACGGTGTGGTCCAGGCCAAGCAGTTCGCGGCCGCGGTGGGTGTCACGGGCATCGCACTCACGAAGCTCGATGGCACCGCGCGCGGCGGGATCATCATCGCCGTGCAGCGTGAGCTCGGCATACCGGTCAAAGTCGTCGGGCTCGGCGAAGGTGCCGACGACCTCGCGCCGTTCGACCCGGCGGCCTTCGTCGACGCTTTGCTCGCCGACGACTGACGCACGGCGCGACAGCTCAATCTGAGCGGCCTGAGGTTGGTCGCGCGTCAATTCACAGCGTCCCGCCTCTGGACATTCACGATAAGAACTGGCAACGTCCGCGCGACTTTGGGGCAAACGGACGTAAGGGAGCGCGATGGAGATCAACGGCGCCGATACCGCCTGGGTTCTCGTGTCGGCAGCACTCGTGCTGTTCATGACACCGGGTCTGGCGTTCTTCTACGGCGGCATGGTGCGTAGCAAGAACGTGCTCGGGATGCTCATGCAGAACTACTTCGCGATGGGATTGGTCACCGTCCTGTGGGTGCTGGTCGGCTTCAGCCTCGCGTTCGGCAAAGACGTCGGCGGCGGACTAGTCGGCGGCTTCGATTTTGCCGGGCTCAAGGACGTGGTTTCGACGGGCCCTGGCGACCTCGGGTTCGCGGTGCCGCTCACTATCCCGATTCTGTTGTTCATGGCCTACCAGATGATGTTCGCCATCATCACCCCGGCGCTGATCACCGGTGCGACGGCCGACCGGCTCAAGTTCTCGGGTTACGCGCTGTTCCTCGGCTTGTGGCTGGTGCTCGTCTACTCGCCGGTGGCGCACTGGGTCTTCAGCCCGTACGGCTGGCTCTTCAAGAAGGGCGCGCTCGACTTCGCCGGCGGCACGGTGGTCCACATCAATGCCGGCGTTGCCGCACTCGCCGTCGTCCTCGTCATCGGGAGGCGGCGGGGCTGGCCCAAGGACGGCATGCACCCGCACTCACTGCCGCTGACCCTGTTGGGCACCGGCATCCTGTGGTTCGGCTGGTTCGGCTTCAACGCCGGTTCGGCGCTGGGTGCCAACGGGCTCGCGGTGCAGGCGTTCGTCAACACCCACGTCGCCGCCGCGGCCGCCATGCTGGGCTGGCTCGTGGTGGAGCGGATCAAGACCGGGCACGCGACGACGCTGGGTGGCGCATCGGGCGCTGTTGCGGGTCTGGTCGCTATCACGCCGTGTGCCGGTTTCGTGGGCGGGATGGCACCGATCGCCATTGGCCTCGTGGCTGGGGCCGGCTGCCTGCTTGCTATCTCGCTCAAGACCCGCTTCGGCTACGACGACTCGCTGGACGTCGTCGGCGTACACCTGGTCGGCGGGATCATCGGGTCAGTGCTCCTCGGTTTGTTCGCCGACAAGACGGTCAACTCGGCTGGTGCCGACGGGTTGTTCTTCGGCGGCGGCGCGACGTTGCTGGGCAAGCAGCTAATCGCAGTCGGGGCGGTACTCGTGTTCTCCGGCGTCCTCTCGTTTGCCATCGCGAAGTTGGTAGACGTTACGGTCGGGCTCCGGGTGAGCGAGGAGGACGAGATCGAGGGACTCGACTCGTCGCAGCACGCAGAGACGGCGTACGTGCTCGGTGGTGTGGGTTCAATGGGCCAGGGAGGCGCGGCATGAAGCTGGTCACTGCGATCGTCAAGCCGTTCAAGGTCGATGACGTCAAGACGGCGTTGCTCGACGTCGGCGTCCAGGGGCTCACGGTCTCCGAGGTTCAGGGCTACGGCCGGCAGCGCGGGCACACCGAGGTCCACCGCGGAGCCGAGTACACGATCGATTTCGTCCCGAAGCTCAAGCTCGAAGTCATCGTCGACGACGCCGACTCCGACCGCGTGGTCGCAGCGGTGGTTGCGGCCGCGCAGACCGGCAAGATCGGCGACGGAAAGATCTGGGTGACGTCGATCGACGACCTGGTTCGCATCCGTACCGGGGAAAGGGGTCCGGACGCGATCTGACCGGGTCGCTCTGCTCGAACGTGCCGACCTGACGGGCCAGGCGTTCTGCTCCGCGTACGCCGCGCAGCTGGACGCCTGGCTCGCGTCGCTTCTGCCCGTGCTGCCCGACGTCGCGCTCGTCGCTGTCGGCGGTTTAGGTCGCAGCCAGATGTGCCCCGGCAGCGACGTCGACTTGGTGCTGCTTCATCGAGATGTCCGCGATATCGCAAAGGTCGCCGACGCGATCTGGTACCCGATCTGGGACGCGGCGATCCCGCTCGACCACAGCGTCAGGACGGTCCGCCAGGCGATGCAGGTCGCGGGGTCCGATCTCAAGGCGGCACTCGGGTTGCTCGACGCGCGGCACATTGCCGGCGACGCGGCACTCACAACGGAACTCACCGCTTCGTGGCGCCCGCAGTGGCGTCGTACGGCGACGGTGCGACTGCCTGAGATGTTCGCGGCAGCTCGCGACCGACACGAACGGTTCGGCGAGCTCGCCTTCCTGCTCGAGCCCGACCTGAAGGAAGCCGGCGGCGGGATGCGCGACGTCATGGCGATCCGGCAAGCGGCGGCGGCGTGGGTGGTCGAGCCGCCCAGCCCACGCGTCCTCGCCGCGCATGACGTGCTGCTGGCCGCGCGGGTCGAGCTCCAGCGCGGCACCGGTCGGCCCAGCGACGTCCTGACCCTCCAGGAGCAGGATGCCGTCGCGCTTGCGTTGGGCTACGTCGATGCCGACGCACTGATGCTCGCAGTCGCCGAATCGGCGCGACTCGTGTCCTGGGAGTTCGACCGCGTCGAATACCGGGTTCGTGCGTGGGTCGCGGCCTCGACCCGTCGCCGAGGCAAGCCGGCACCGTGGCGGCCGCTCGCGCGCGGCGTCGTCGCGCAGGACGATGAAGTGCACCTCGCGCGTGACGCGGATCCCGCGGCGGATCAGGCGCTCGTTCTGCGCGTCGCCGGTGCCGCGGCGTCGGCCGGCTTGCCGATCGCCGAGATGACGTTGAAGCGCCTCGCTGACGTCGCGGCGCTCCCCGACGAGCCCTGGCCGGACCACGTGAGAGACGAGTTGGTCGCGCTGCTCGGAACGGGAACGCACGCGATTGCCGCGTTGGAGGCGCTGGACCATCACGGCTTGCTCGTCCGGCTCGTGCCCGAATGGGCGGCCGTGCGATCGCGCCCGCAGCGCAACGCCTACCACCGATTCACCGTTGACCGGCATCTGTGCGAGGCCGCGGCCGCTGCCGCGCCGCTGAGCCGCGAAGTATCCCGACCGGACCTGCTTCTCGTCGGGGCCTGGCTGCACGACATCGGCAAGGGCTTTCCCGGCGACCACACCGAGGTCGGCGTCGACGTCGTGCGCGTCATCGGAAAGCGGATGGGGTTCCCGCCGGCCGACGTCGACACGCTGGTCGCGATGGTTCGTCACCACCTGCTCCTCCCCGACGTCGCAACTCGCCGCGATCTCGACGATCCGGCGACCGTCGAGTTCGTCGCCAAGTCGGTCGGCGACGCGGAAACACTTCAGCTGCTGGCCGCGCTTACTCGAGCCGACGGCACCGCCACGGGGCCGGCGGCATGGTCCGACTGGAAAGCTGGCCTGATCGACGATCTGGTACGACGGACAGCCGCTGTTCTCGACGGCGCCCCCGCGCAGCGCCCCGCCTCGCCGCTCACCGAGCGGCAGCAGCAGCTCGTCGACGGTGGCGCAGTCGCGGTCGACATCGACGGTCACGCAGTGACTGTCGTCACGCCGGACCGGCCTGGAATCTTGAGTCGGGTCGCGGGCGCGCTGGCGCTGAACCGGCTGGATGTCCGCTCGGCGACCATCCGCAGTGCGGGGACGATGGCGGTCGCGGTGATCGACGTCGTACCGGCCCTCGGCGGTGAGCCCGACTGGTCGCGCGTCAAGCCGGACGTGCTTCGCTCGGTCGAGGGTCGCCTCGCGCTCGAGGAGCGGCTCGCTGAACGATCGCGGTTCTACCCTCCTGCGTCAGGCGCGTCAGCTGCACCGCCGCGAGTCTTGGTTCATCAGGATGTCTCGGATGTCGCGACCGTCATCGAGGTGCGAGCCGCGGACGCGATCGGTGTCCTGTACCGAATCACCCGCGCGCTCGCAGAGTGCGCACTCGACGTCCGCTACGCCAAGGTGGCGACGTTGGGGCACGAAGTCGTCGACACGTTCTACGTCGTTAGTGCGGCCGGCGAGAAGCTCGATGACCCCGAACACCTCGCCGAAGTCGAACGTGCGGTTCTCTCGGAACTCTCGCGCGACACCTGAATCCCTTTCCACATACGGGTTTTCGCCCCCCGGTTTGCTGTCGGCGTTGCGCGTCGATCTGCCCGACCCTGACTCGCCTGTCGTCGCCGAGTTGGGTGACGCGTTGCTCGAGGTGGAGCGGCTGACCCGCCGAGTCGATGCCTGCCGGGCGGAGGTGCTGGCCCGGTTCGACGCGGCCGGTGCCGGCGAGCGGACGGGTTCCCCACGACGGGGTCGTGGCTGCGGGCGCACTGCAACCTTAGTGGCCCGGCCGCGGCGGGACGGGTGGCGTTGGCCCGCACACTGCGGGAGCTGCCCGAAACAGCCGCCGCGTTCGGTGACGGGCTGATCAGCGAGCAGCACGCGCAGGCGATCGCCGGGCTGACCATGGACATCCCGGTCGGGTACGTGCGCGCCACCGAAGCTGATCTCGTCACCGTCGCGGAGCTCCGCGACGCGCAGCAGCTGCGGAGCTACCTCGTGCTGCTCTGCTTATCGCAGTACGACGAGGTTGGCCGAACTTGCGCGATTGACAGCGCTCAGTGGAATTGACTGGTCGAAGGTCACAAGCCGTTGATCGTGCGCGGTCGCGAGCGCCAGCAGGTAGACGTCAGTGACCTGCCTCGAACTCAGGAGCCTTGTGGGCCTGACAGCGGCGCTGTCAAGGATGCTGACCGAGGAAGCAAGAAACTGATGATGCGGGCCCGCGCTCGCTGCCGCCAATCGGGCAATCGCCTGAGCAGGAGCTACGGGGCTCGGATAGCGGGGCTGAGAGATTATTCGGACGAAACCATTTTGGGTGACGTTGCAGGAGGCCCAACCGGCCGTGATTTCGGATCGGAACCACTCGCGCGCAAGAACGTGATCGACATGATCGCTGTCGAGAAGCGCGAGTAGGACGTTGGTGTCCAAGAGCGCCCTTTTCATCCGGACTCTTCATCGCGCAACTGATCGAGGAGTTCATTGGTCACCAGTGGTCCCCTCGGTGGGAAGGGCTCAAAACCGTGGAATGTCTCCACCTCGGTCGCCTGTGCGGTCGCCGACCGATGCGTCAACGCTTGCCGCGCAAGGTCGGACAGGACGGCGCCAGCGGTCCGATGCTCGCGCCGCGCGCGCTCCTTGACCGCAAGAAGAACATCATCATCAAGCGAAAGAGTAGTGCGCATGCATCAGATGCTAGCGCATCACCCGCAGCCTTGTCACGGCTGGACCGACTGCGTTCGGCAGTGCGGGGAAACGTGCAGGGATCGTTCCGTAGTGGCAGACCACTGACCGACTCGGGCGTGCGCAGCGCGCTGCAAAGGTCACTACTTTGGCGCCTTCCTGCGAAAACGAGCCACCTGAGGGTGGTTCGACGAGACTTGTCGGCAACTACGCGCTCGTCTGCCCCGCCCTAGTTCACACGCGCATGAGTGGCCGGAAGCCTGCGCACATCAGGCGCATCCAGCTGATCCGGCCGTCCTTCTCGGCGTAGTACGCCTGGTGTTCAACGAGATACGTCTGACCGCGACGGTCAACGAGTAGCCGGAAGCCGACCCGCTCGCGATCAATGAGTGTGTCCGTCGTCAGCGAGACCAGTGAGCGGATCACGTCGTGCCGCTCGAACCAGTGCGCGAACAAGACGTCGTCGACGACGCCGGCCGCCCCCGTCGCCTTCCAGAAGCCCTCGGGCGTCATGCCGCGGAAGTCGATGTCGGGTGCGAGCAGGCGGGTGAGCCGGTCGGCGTCCTTCTCGGCCAGAGCTATTGCGAACTGCCGGCCCAGGTCGCTGGCCACTTAACCCACGGACCTGCCAGCGCGGTCACGAGGAGCGGTGCGCGTCCGCGCGGCCTCTCCCAGCGCTGTCCCCAGGAGCGCGATCAGCCGGTCGGCCTCGTCGATCGGGAGCTGAAACGTCGCGGTGCACTCGTCCCGGTGCCACAGGCTGAGTACGACGATGCCGCGCTCCGGATGCCACGTTGCCTGCATCCGCCGGCCGTCGTGGCGCTCGTCCAGATACCAGTCGCGTCGTCCCGGTAGTTCGTGCAGAGCACCCATGGTCGGACTCTGCATCGCCGGAGGACCACTGTCCAGACCTTCGTGGGTGCGCAGCGACCTCAAGTAGTCTGGGGCCCACGAAACCCCGGCATCAACCGCGCAGACGAACGGACCTCCCTGCCCGTGTTCGACACGCTTTCCGACCGCCTCGAAGCCACCTTCTCGCGCCTGCGCGGTAAGGGCCGGCTCACTGACGCGGACATCGACGCGACCGCGCGCGAGATCCGCATCGCGTTGCTCGAAGCCGACGTCGCACTGCCGGTCGTGAAGGGCTTCATCGACGCGGTCAAGGAACGCTCGCGCGGCGTGGAGGTGAGCGGGGCACTCAACCCCGCGCAACAGGTCATCAAGATCGTGAACGACGAGCTGACGCAGATACTCGGCGGCCAGACCCGCAAGCTGCGCTACGCCAAGGTCAGCCCGACGATCATCATGCTCTGCGGTCTGCAGGGCTCCGGTAAGACGACCCTCGCCGGCAAGCTCGGCCGCTGGCTCAAGGCGCAGCGGCACGCGCCGCTGCTCGTCGCGGCCGACCTGCAGCGACCGAACGCCGTACAGCAGCTGCAGGTCGTCGGCGGGCAAGCGGGTGTCCTTGTATTCGCGCCGGAGCCGGGCAACGGCGTCGGTGATCCCGTCGTCGTCGCCAAGGCGTCCGTCGAGCACGCGCGGCGTATGGGTCACGACATGGTCGTCATCGACACCGCGGGCCGGCTGGGCATCGACGAGGAACTCATGGCGCAAGCCGCAGCGATTCGCGACGCAGTCGATCCTGATGAGGTGCTGTTCGTCGTCGACGCGATGATCGGCCAGGACGCCGTGACGACCGCGCGGGCTTTCGCCGACGGTGTCGGCTTCGACGGCGTCGCCCTCACCAAGCTCGACGGCGACGCGCGCGGTGGTGCCGCGCTGTCGATCGCGCAGATGTGCGAGCGGCCGATCATGTTCGCGAGCACGGGGGAGAAGCTCGCCGACTTCGACGTCTTCCATCCCGAACGCATGGCGAGCCGCATCCTCGGCATGGGCGACGTGCTGACTCTGATCGAGCAGGCCGAAGAGCACTTCGACCAGGATCAAACGGCAAAGCTGGTCGGCAAGATCTCGGGCGAGGAGGAGTTCACCCTCGACGACTTCCTGGAGCAGATGCTTGCGGTCCGCAAGATGGGACCCATCGCCGGCCTGCTCGGCATGATGCCCGGCATGGGCCAGATGAAGGACGCCATCAACCAGATCGATGACAAGGATCTCGACCGCACCGCGGCGATCATCCGCTCGATGACCCCGGCCGAGCGCACGGACCCGAAGATCATCAACGGCTCACGCAGGTTGCGCATCGCCAAGGGGTCCGGCGTAGCCGTCAGCGAGGTCAACCAGCTCGTAGACCGGTTCTACGACGCCCGCAAGATGATGAAGCAGATGGCCGGCAGCATGGGCATGCCGGGGATGCGCCGGCCCAAGGGGGGCAAGGGCAAGAAGGGCCGGAAGGGCAAGGGCAGCGGGGGAGCCGGGCGTATGCCGGGCCTGCCGCGGATCCGGCCGGAGGACCTGCAGAACCTGCAGCTGCCGCCCGGCGTCGAGCTGCCGACGCGATTCACCAAGCCACCGGACGCATAGCCACGCCCGTCGCGGGTTACCCGCGGCTGCGCAGATCTGGCACACTGTTCCGTTGAGCACCGAGCGGGATGGCCCTCTCATCCGTCCCGGCGGTGTCCATCGAACCGTCCGCCCGCAGTCCCCACGCGGAGCAGGACGGTTCACCCGCGCCAGGACACAAGGAGCACGCCCTCGTGGCAACGAAGATCAAGCTGATGCGCCTCGGCAAGATGCGCGCGCCCTACTACCGCGTCGTCGTGGCCGACAGCCGCACCAAGCGTGACGGCAGGTCGATCGAGACCATCGGCAAGTACCACCCCAAGAACGACCCGTCGGTCATCGAGATCGACAACGAGCGCGCCCTCTACTGGCTGCGCGTCGGTGCCCAGCCCACCGAGGCCGTCGCCGCACTGTTGCGAGTGACCGGCACGTGGCAGGAGTTCAAGGGCCTGCCGGCGCCGCCGCCCATGCTCGTCGCGCCCCCGAAGGCCGACAAGAAGGCAGCGTTCGAGGCCGCCGCGCGTTCGGCCGCGGGCCTCAAGGACGAGAGCGGCGCCACGACGCCGAAGGCCGCCAAGCCGGCCAAGAAGGTTGCCGACAAGGCAGCGAAGGGCAAGGCCACCGAGACGCCAGCGGTTGAGACGCCAGCGGTTGAGACGCCAGCGGTTGAGGCCCCAGCCGAGGCCCCGGAGGCTGAGGCCCCGGCCGCCGAGACCCCGGCGGAGCCGGCTGCAGAGGCAGCCACCGCCGAAGAAACGAGCGAGTAGGTGCTCGAGTCCGCACTCGAACATCTGGTCAAGGGGATCGTCGAGCATCCCGACGACGTCCGGGTCGACCGCACGCGCGGGCGGCGGGGTGACACGCTCGAGATCCGGGTCCACCCCGACGACCTCGGCAAGGTCATCGGCCGCGCCGGGCGCACCGCCAAGGCACTGCGCACCGTTGTCGGCGCGGTCGGTGGGCGCGGCGTCCGGGTCGATGTCGTCGACACCGACGAGGTGCGCTGACAGCGGCGATGGAACTCGTCGTCGGGCGCATCGGCCGGCCGCACGGCGTACGCGGCGAGGTGAGCGTCGACGTCCGCACCGACGACCCTGACGTGCGCTACGCGCCCGGTTCGGTGCTTGTCACCGATCCCGACCGAAAGCAGCTCACGGTCGTGCGGTCCCGTTGGCATCACGGCCGGTTGCTTGTGCAATTCGAGGAGTACGCCGACCGCGACGCTGCCGACGCGCTGCGCGGCCAGTTGCTCGTGGTCCACTCCGACACGGCGGGCACGACCGAGCCGGGGGAGTACTGGGACCACGAGCTGGTCGGTCTCGCGGTGTTGCTCCCTGACGGCACCCGGGTCGGTGTGATCGAGGACGTCATCCACGTGGCCGGCACCGACCTGCTTGCCGTACGCCGAGAGGCCGGCGGCGAAGCGCTGGTTCCGTTCGTGGCGGCCATGGTGCCGACCGTCGACGTCGCGGGCGGCCACGTGACGATCGACCCGCCCGAGGGCCTCCTCGAACTGAACGACCCAGACACCGCGGTGGGGTGACGCGGGTGCGGATCGACATCGTCACGATCTTCCCCGAGTACTTCTCGGTGCTCGACCTGTCGCTGATCGGCAAGGCGCGTAAGCGCGGACTGATCGACGTACGCGTGCACGACCTGCGCGCGCAGACGGCCGACGTACACCGCGCGGTCGACGACGCCCCGTTCGGCGGCGGGCCGGGCATGGTGATGGCACCCGACCCGTGGTTCCGGGCGTTCGACTCCCTGGTCGAGTCCGGCGGTCCCGCGGCCAAGCCCTACGTCGTCGTACCGACGCCATCCGGCCGGCCACTGACCCAGGCGGTCGTCGAGGAGCTCGCCGCCGCGCCCTGGGTCGCGTTCGCCTGCGGGCGGTATGAGGGCATCGACCACCGCGTCGTCGAGCACTGGGCGGACGACGAGATCTCACTGGGCGACTACGTGCTCGCCGGGGGAGAGGTCGCGACCCTGGTCATCGTCGAGGCCATGACCCGGCTGCTGCCCGGCGTCGTCGGCAACACCGAGAGCCTCAGCGACGACAGTTTCGCCACCGGGTTGCTCGAAGGCCCGCAGTACACGCGGCCGGCGAGCTACCGCGGCCTCGACGTCCCGCCGGTTCTCCTGTCCGGCGATCACGGTGCGATAGCGCGGTGGCGCCGCGACGAGGCGCTGCGGCGTACGGCGCGCCGTCGCCCCGATCTGCTGCAGCAGCTCGACCTCAGCGAGCGCGACCTGGCCGTTCTGGCTGCCGCGCAGTCGGGTCAGGTAGCTGAGCGCGACGGGTCTGTGGCAGAGTAGAGCGCTGCGCGTGCCGTCCTGAGGCCGCGAACTCACGACGACGACGTTCCGCGCGAAGTTCGCGCGCGCCATGCCAGAAAGCGACGGCCATGCACACCCTCGACAGCCTCGACGCTGCCAGCCTGCGCAGCGACATCCCGGAGTTCCGTCCGGGCGACACGCTCAAGGTGCATGTTCGGGTCATTGAAGGAAACCGCGAGCGCGTCCAGCTCTTCCAGGGCGTCGTGATCCGCCGCCTGGGCGGCGGCGCACGCGAAACCTTCACGGTCCGCAAGGTCAGCTTCGGCGTCGGCGTCGAGCGCACCTTTCCCGTGCACACCCCGGTGATCCAGAAGATCGAGGTCGTGACTCGCGGAGACGTACGGCGCGCCAAGCTCTACTACCTGCGTGATCTGCGCGGCAAGAAGGCCAAGAT
>JBKJZO010000049.1:0-11542 GCA_046715235.1 Mycobacteriales bacterium | reverse complement strand
CTGCTGGACCGCATCAACCGCACCGGTACGACGGTCGTCATGGCCACCCACGACGCAGTGATCGTCGACTCGATGCGCAGACGCGTCGTCGAACTCGACAACGGCAAGGTCGTCCGCGACCAGTCGCGCGGTGTCTACGGCTACTCGAAGTAAGGACTAATCAGTGCGGTCTCAGTTCGTCACCTCCGAGCTCTTCAATGCGCTGCGACGCAACACGCTGATGGTCATCGCGGTCGTCATCACCGTCGCGATCTCGCTGTGGTTCGCGTTCGCCGGCGTACTCATGCGCAAGCAGATCGAGACGATGAAGGGCTACTGGTACGACAAGGTCGAAGTGTCGATCTTCCTCGACGACACGGTGACCGAGGACCAGCGCAGCGGGCTCGAGACCGACCTGCAGCAGAACCAGCATGTGAAAGAGGTGTTCTACGAGTCGCGAGACGACGCGCTCAAGCTCTTCAAGGAAAACTTCAGCGATTCGCCAGAGCTGATGAAGAGCGTCTCTGCGGAGTTATTGCCCGAGTCGTTCCGGGTCAAGCTCAAGGACCCGACGGAGTTCCAGATCCTCAACAGCCAATACGAGGGCTGGCCTGGCGTCGACGACGTCACCGACCAGCGCGCACTTCTCGAGCCGTTCTTCAACCTGGTCGGTCGCCTCCAATGGGCGGCGGGGGCGGTGGCGGCGGTGCAGCTGTTCGCCGGTGCGCTGCTGATCGGCATCACCATCAAGGTCGCGGCGTTCAGCCGGCGCCGCGAGACCAGCATCATGCGTCTGGTCGGCGCGTCCAACCTCTACATCCAGCTGCCCTTCCTGCTCGAGGGCGCCGTGGAGGGTCTGATCGGTGGTCTGCTCGCGATCGGCCTGCTGTCGCTGACGAAGCTGCTGGTCATCAACCACCTGACGTCGTCGGTGCTCGCAACCCGCTGGATCGGCTGGGGCGAGATCTTGCCGGTCTTCCCGCTCGTGTTGCTCGCCGGCATGACGCTGTCGGTCGTGGCGTCGTTCATCTCCCTCCGCAAGTACCTGCGGGCCTGAGCCGCCTGGCGGCGGGCCGTATTCTTTCCGGATGACCAGTCGGGCGAGGCATGCGGTGCGCCTGAGCGCGCTGCTGCTGACGCTCACGGCGTTCTTCGTGTTCGGCTTTCTCTCCGGTCGCGTGAGCCGGCCCAGCACGGAATCGGTGCTCGACGAGGCGGCGACGCGCATCAGCGCCGACGCCGAGGGGTCGGTCGACCGCGCCGCCCTCGACCGCGCTGCCATCGAAGGCATGCTGGCCTCGCTCGGCGACAAGTACTCGGCGTACTTCGGACAGGCGCAGTACGCCGAGTTCCAGCGGATGCTCGAGGGTCGCTATACCGGCATCGGCGTATGGGTCGCTCGAGTCGGCGGCCGGCTCGAGGTCACCGGCGTCCTCCCCGAATCGCCGGCCGCACTCGCCGGCGTACGAGCGACCGACGAGATCGTGGCGCTCGACAGCACACCCGTAGCCGAGCGGCCGGTGACAGAAGCCGTGGCGCTTATGCGGGGTGATGCCGGAAGCACCTTGCGGATCGAGGTCAAGCGCGAAGGCGTGACGCGCGAGTTCGTCGTGCAACGCGCCACAGTGCAGGGTCGCGACGTCGTCGTCGATTCGCCCGCCAACGCGGTCGTACGGATCCAGGTGGCCGCCTTCACCAAGGGCGTGGGCGCCGAGGTCCGCGCGGCGGTGAAGAAGGCCAACGGCGATTGGGTGCCCGGCATCGTGCTCGACCTGCGCGGCAACGCGGGCGGTCTATTGCACGAGGCCGTCGAGGTCGCGTCGGCGTTCCTCGCCGACGGTGTCGTCGTCACCTATCGCGGCCGCGGCGTCGAGGACCAGGTCTACAAGGTCGTCAGCCGTGGCGACACGCAGACCTCGCTCGTCGTTCTCGTCGACGGCGGTACGGCGAGCGCCGCCGAAGTCGTCGCCGGTGCGCTGCAGGACCGCGACCGGGCGGTCATCGTCGGCGCCCGCACGTACGGCAAGGGCTCGGTGCAGCAGCCGATCCGCCTCGCCGACGGCACCGGCATCGAACTCACCGTCGCTCGCTACTACACGCCCTCCGGGCATACCGTCGACGGTGTCGGCATCCGCCCCGACATCGACGTCGAGCCCAACTCGGACGGCGACGTCGCGCTCTCACGAGCCGTCGACGTACTCACCGGGATCTTGGCTGACGCCGGAAATCCGCGGGGTTGACGTCATGCCGAAGGAGTCCGGTCGCAAGCTGATTGCGCAGAACAAGAAGGCCCGCCACGACTACCACATCGAGGATGTGTTCGAGGCCGGGCTTGTACTGACCGGCACCGAGGTGAAGTCGCTACGGGCCGGGCGCGCCTCGCTCGTCGACGGCTACGCGACGTTGACCGACGGCGAGGCATTCCTGCAGGGGGTCCACATTCCGCAGTACACCGAGGGCACGTGGACCAATCACGAGCCCCGGCGGGTGCGAAAGCTGCTGCTGCACAAGCATGAGCTCCTGCGTCTCATCGGCAAGACCAAGGAGAGCGGCCTGACCCTGGTGCCGCTTGAGCTGTACTTCAAGGACGGCAAGGCAAAGGTTGCCATCGCGCTTGCGCGAGGCAAGAAGTCCTACGACAAACGCCAGGACATGGCCACCCGCGATGCCAATCGCGAGATCAGCAAGGAAATGGGCCGGCGCGCCAAGGGCATGGGTTAGCAGCAGGTGTGGGAGGCCGCGGCTCGCGTTCGGCGTCGTGCTGGTCGCCGAACTCGGTGACAAGAGCGAGCTGCTCGTCCTGTCGCTCTCGACGCGGTACCGCGGATTGCCGGTGCTGCTCGGGGTGTCGCTGGCCGCCGTCTTCATGCAGGCCCTGTCGGTCATTGCCGGCGGCTTCATCGCCTGGGCTTCGCCTTACTCGTCGGTGCCGCACTCGGCCGCTGGGTCCATCCACGCAAGCTGCGGTACGCCGCCGCTGCCGTCTTCGCGCTCGTCGGCGTACTGCTGCTGGTTGGCATCGACTGACGCGGGACTGGCCGCTTGCGGTGGCGCGTTACTCTGAAGTCACAACACACCATCGACCAGGGGGTGAATGGTCTCGACTTCGGACGTCGAGGCAGGGGAAGCGGGCCGAGGAAGGCGACGATGATCTCGTTAACCACGAAACGTCGCAAAAGAAATAAGCGCCGATAACTACGCGCTCGCTGCTTAATTAAGTAGCCGTCAGCCCGGGAGTGCCTCCGGCCCGGAACCTGGCGTCGCTAGGAGGCTCAACTGCGCTCCCCGGCTGCGGGGGAGCGCGGGACATCTCACAGCAGCTGGGCCTGGCACCGGATTGCATGTGTTACCGGTGGGGCCGAGAAAACCACAGCATGCTGCGCCCGGAGAAGCCCTGGCTTAGCGCCGAAGGACGCGGGTTCGATTCCCGCCACCTCCACCACGCGAGCTGTTACGACGGCGTCGGACCACTGGGTCCGGCGCCGTTGTGCGCGCTGGGTCAGTGCGAGGTCAGCGTGATCGGTGCGGTCGGATCGCAGGCCAGGGACCAGATCCGCCGTAGCTGTGGCGTCGCGCCCTGCAACTCGAGCGGCCCGCGGTCAGCCGGACGGTCGAGCACGGCCGTCTCCAGAGCGCGGATGCCAGCATGGTCGATGAACTCCAGCCCAGTTACGTCAACCGTCATGTGCTCGAGGTGGAGTGCCGGCCCGTCCATCAGCTTGCTGAGGTGCTGGGCCGTAAACGCATCCACCTCGCCCGAGAGCGCGAGCCGTCCATCGGGGCGGCCGTGCAGGTGGAACGGGCTTAGCGGCGCAGAGCCGTCGGGGTCGAACTGAACACGGTGTACGGCGTCGAGCAGCACGAGTGCGTCCGCGGAGCAGGCGTTTCGGTCGAAGGAGCACATGCCGAGGATCGGCTCGGTCGCGGTAAGCAACTCCACCTGGATCTCGTACTCGTACCACTGGTCGCGCAAGTCCGGATGATTGAGGACGCAGGCGTTCTCGGCAGCGACCCGGATTCCGGAGTACCCCGCAGCGACCGCTTCGCGGGCAAGGTCGCGGAAGCCCTCGATCCGCTGGGCCGCGTCGAACACGCCGTCGGGCAGGTAGGCCTCGAGGGCATCGCCGATGACCAACCGTCCCACCCGGATGAGCTCGTCTGGGTCGAGCCCTCCGCGGCGCAAAGCGTCGAGCACGCGGTCAGAACTGCCGTCGTACCCGAAGTAAAACAGGCGCTCGTCGGCCGTCAGGCCTTGGGCGAAGAATGCCTGAAGTACGCCGGCGT
This sequence comes from Mycobacteriales bacterium, assembly GCA_046715235.1. Classification (GTDB taxonomy): domain Bacteria; phylum Actinomycetota; class Actinomycetes; order BP-191; family BP-191; genus JBKJZO01. The sequence continues at coordinate 7,279 of JBKJZO010000049.1, read as the reverse complement.
GATCGTCGTTGGAGGAATAGCTCCAGCACACGTGGTCACCCTGATACAGGCCGGCCACCGCGTCGACGACCCCCGTCTCGCGACTCATGACACCAACTCTTTCAGGCCACCCGGCGGCGTTTCCATAGTTCGTTTGGGCCAGAAGCGATGCCAGCGTACGGCATGCTGTCGCAGCTCACGAAGCGGAGATCGGCTCCCCCGAAGCGCCTCTTGATCGGCAACCAGGTGAAGAAAGGCAGACCCCACTAACCAGATACGGACACCCGGGTCATGCCGAGGAGCAAACGGACGCCGGAGTCGCCTGTCCGCTGCTCCAGTCGACCGCCTAGAACTTGGTCTGGCCGCGGGTTTCTTCGGCCGCTGCGACGACGTCGGCCAGCGGCAGACCAGCTGCAGCGGCGCAGACGGCGGCGATGGCTCCCTCGACGAATGGCACATCCACCATGACGACCTTGATGTCGCCCTCGAGGTCTTCGACGAAGGTGCGGGTCGTGAGTACCGAGCTCCCCAGGTCGGGGATGATCACGACACCGGCGTCTCCGGTCGCCTTCAGTACTGCCGCTTCGAGCAGAGCGATGCTCGTGCCGAGACGGCCGTCGTCGGTACCACCGGCGTGCGCGACCACGGCCCGACCGCCGCTCATCTCGGACGCGATTTCAGCGGCACCCTCTGCGAGCAGCGCGCTGTGTGACATCAGAACGATCCCTACGGAGTGGCTAGACATGAGAGGTTCTCCTTGTAATCGCATTTGGTATCGTCGAAAAAATTCCGCTGGGAAGTGAGCGATGTCGAGCAGCGATCCGGACTCCAAACGGACCGGCCGAATCCAGTCGGTCGATCGTGCCGCCGGCATTCTGCGGGCGCTGGCCACTGGTACGCCGACGCTTGGGGTCACGGAGATCGCCGACCGCATCGGCCTTGCCAAGCCCACGGTCTATGGCTTGCTGCGAACCCTCGAACACAACGGCTTGGTCCGGCAGGACCCCGAGGGCGTCAAGTACTCGCTCGGCCCGGCGGTGCTGCAACTGGGCAACGCTTACCTGGCCGGTTCCGAACTGCGCTCGCGATCGATGCTGCGGGCCGCGGCTCTGGCGCGGCAGGTCAACGAGGCCGTCTGGGTCGCGGTCTTGACTGAGAGCGACGTCATGGTCGTGCACCACGAGTTCCGTCCCGACGACGTCGTTCAGATTCTCGAGGTCGGCGCGACGATCCCGTGGCACGCCTGCGCCCTCGGGCAGGCCATCGCGGCACACCTCGACGAGGAGACGGTGCGTACGTTGATGGCGGGCCAGCTGCGGCCGCTGACCGGCCGCACTCACACGAGCAAAGCTGGCCTGCTGCGGGCGCTCACCAAGGTTCGGGCCAACGGATACGCCGTTGAGAACCAGGAGTCCAACGTCGGCGATGCGAGCATCGCGGCCGCAATCGTTGATCGACGCGGCCTTGCCGTGGGGTCGATCGGCATCGTGGGCCCGGCCGAGCGACTGCTTGCCCCGAGCCGCAGCGCTTCGCTCGGTCGGGCCGTCGTCGAGACGGCCCGGGCGATCTCTCGTGACATGAGCGGACGCCGACTGGCAGTTGCGTTGGAGGAGTCGTAGCGACAGAGTCGTCACTGCCCACTCGCGTGCTGGACGTACTCCCAAACCGACTCCGCGTCGAGTAGTGCCAGGACTTCGGGTAGACGGTCAACCCAGTCGCTCACGTTGATCCGCCGTAGCCGGTAGCGCACTTCGTCGACGCGGGTTGCTGACACGCTGAACGCGCGCAGGCCGGCGGCCAGCAGCAACGGCAACACCAGCGGGTCGCCGCCCGCGTCGCCGCACACTGAAACCGGGATGCCCGCCTCGTCTGCAGCCTTCACCGTTGCCACGATGTGCTTCAGCACCGTCGGATGCGCGGCCATCGCCGGGCGCATGCCCTGATCGGTCCGGCTGAGACCGAGAACAGCAGCCGTCAGATCGTTCGTTCCCAGCGAGAAGAAGTCAGACGTCTTGGCAAGTTCCGGCGCGCGGTCCGCGGTCTCCGGAAGCTCCACCATGATGCCGAGCTCTGGTTCATCGATCGACAGCTCTTGGGCGACCTCGTGCATGAGTCCGCGAACGACAGCGATCTCCTCAGGCGTGCGAACCATGGGCAGCATCACCTTGGTGTCGGCGCGACGTCCCACATCGAGCACAGCGGCCAACTGATCCCGAAGTGCCGCGGGATTGGATAGCAGCGCCTCGATGCCTTCCAGCCCACCCTCGAGGAACGGCGGCACCTTGTCGTTGCTGAAGTCCATCATTCGGACCGTGACCGGCAAGCCGTCCAGTTCAGCGAAGATCGGTGTGAGCGTGTCGCGGTGCATGCCCCCGCTCGGCCAGCGGTTGGCATGCAGGAACGGCAACTCGGTTCGCAGCAAACCGACACCTGAGGCGTGTGCACTCAGGCCGATTCGCGCTTCCGGCGCCGACGCGACGTTGCACATGATTTTGACCTGGAAGCCGTCGGCCGTTTGGGCCGGGAAGTCACGTTCGAGCGCGTATTGGTCACGCTGTGCAGCGGCGGCTGCGACCTGCTGATTCGCCTCGGCCCGAGAATCCTCGGTGGGCTGAAGGACGAGCGTCGAACGATCCGCGTCGATCAATACCTCGTCGCCGTCCTCGACCGCCAGGGCCTCCGTATCAATCCCGATCAGCAAGGGGATTCCCAGCGAGCGGGCGACGATCGACGCGTGCGCGTTAACGCCCCCGCGCATCGAAACAGCCCCGGCCAGGCCATCTGCGGCGACCTCCAACAGGTCGACCGGGCCGACATCCAGGTCGAGCAGAATGAACGGCTTCTGTGGGGGGGCGGTACCCCGCACCCCTGCCAGAACCGTCAATGTGCGGCGCACGACCTGGCGAATGTCCGCCGCTCGCTCCCGCAGGTATTCAGACTCGAGCCCTTCCAGCAGGAGCGCAAACTGCTCGCCGACGGTGTAAATCGCCGTGCCGGCGGTCGCGCCTTCCTCCATGGCCTCGAGCACGCCGCTGAGGAGTTCCTCGTCGCGCGCGATTGCCGATTCCGCGGTGAGGATGTTGGCCTCGTCGCGCAAACCCTTCTTCCGCATGCCATCGGCCAGTGCGAGAAACTCATCGCCGACTGTGGCGAACGCGTCCTTCACCGAGTCGACGTCTGCGACGAGTGAAGCGGGGTCGGCCCCAGAGTTGCGACGTGGCTGCCAGGCGGCGGCGAGGGCGACTCCCGGGGAGGCCGCCACTCCGCTGAGCTCTTGTTCGTCCAAGGTCACTGGGCGTCCAGGGCCGTGACGAGAGCCCGGAACACGAGCGTGGTCGAGGTTGCGCCGGGATCCTGGTGCCCGACGCTGCGCGGCCCGAGATAGCTGGCGCGTCCCTTGAGAGCCTGCAGCGGGATGGTTGCGGTCGCGCCGTCCTCGGCGGCCTGCGCTGCGCGCTTGGCGCAGACGATGAACTCCGCGCCTTCGTCAACCGCTGCCTGGAACGCGGCGCAGGCAGGAGTCAGCGCGTCCACCATGGTCTTGTCGCCGACCGACGCCGCACCGAGCCTCTGGATGGCGGCGAGCGCCTCACGCAGAGCCGCGCTGAGCTGTGCGGCCGAGATCTCAGCGTCCTTGCCGAGAAGCTTTCCGGCGCTGCGGAAGGCGGACCCGTAGAGAGGACCCGACGCCCCACCGACGGTCGAGATGAGCGTGCTGCCGGTCGTCAGCAGAACGTCGCCCGGACCCTGGAGGGCCTTCTTCTCGAGTGCGGCGACGACCGCCGTGAAGCCGCGCGCGAGGTTGACGCCATGGTCGGCGTCGCCGATCGCCGAGTCGAGGCTCGTCAGGTAGTCCTTGTTCTCCATTACGAGTGCGAGCAGCTCGCGAATCCAGGCTTGCGCGGTCCTTGTGTTCACCGTGCACCTCTGCGTTGTAGGGCCCGAGTCGGGCGTTAGGGGGTTCGTCAACGGCATTACACCGCTCCGCGCGCCCAGGGAGGCACGGACTCGGGAGTGCGTTCGACAATGTCGAACGCCGTTACACTTTGGCCAAAGTAAATCCGGCCACCCCAGCTGTCAAGAGCCCTTCGGGCTAGGCCCCTTGTTACAAGTAGGTGTGGAGAGTCCCCCAGCCACTGCGTACGGTCTACCCCCTATGCCCAACCTCGTTCATGTGGTTTCGAGTACACCAGTTGCCCGTATCGGGCTGGGGCTTGCTGCGATCGGCCGACCGGCGTACATCACCGTGGGTCATGCGCGCGATCTGCCCACCGACCGGTCCGAGGCGGGGCTGCGCGCCCGAGCCCATGAGCTTCTCGACGCCGCGTACGCCGCCGGCGTCCGCTACCTGGACGCTGCCCGCTCGTACGGGCTCGCAGAGGACTTCCTCGCCGGCTGGTTGCACGGCCGCCCCGACGTCAACGATGTCGCGGTGGGCAGCAAGTGGGGCTACACGTACGTCGGCGGCTGGCAGGTCGATGCGCCGGTGCACGAAGTCAAGGACCACAGCCTGGCGACGTTCGAACGGCAATTGGCGGAAACCCGCGTGCTTCTCGGCGAACGCCTGAACATCTACCAAGTGCATTCGCTGACTACGGAGTCACCGGTCCTCGTCGACAAGGAGCTGCAGCGACGCCTCGCCGAATTGGCTGCAGAAGGCGTCACGATCGGGTTCTCGAGCACCGGCCCCCGCCAGGCGGACACAATTCGCGCGGCGATCGAACTCACCGTAGACGGCGCAGCGCTGTTCCGCAGCGTGCAGGCGACGTGGAACGTTCTCGAACCTTCCGCCGGCGACGCGTTGGCCGAGGCACAGGACTCCGGCTGCGTGGTTATCGTCAAGGAGGCGCTCGCCAACGGCCGGCTGGCAGGCCTCGGATCCGACCACGTCGACGTCGTACTGGCAGAGATTGCGGGGGAACTGGGCACGAGTCCGGACGCCGTCGCCGTCGCCGCTGCGCTCGCGCAACCGTGGGCGACTGTCGTTCTGTCAGGGGCTACAGCCACCGAACACCTCGCGTCGAACCTTCACGCCGTCACTGTCAGGCTCGGTTCGGAGTATTTTGCCCGTCTTGCCGGACTTGTGGAGCCGCCTGATCAATATTGGGTATTCCGCTCCGGGCTCGACTGGACCTAGCATCCGGCGGTTTTTCGGAAGAGCTGCGATCGGCGAGTACCGTCGCGGAGCGACGACCGATCGACGAGTGTCAGGTCCCCAGGCGTGACCCGCGGAAGGGTGCCTGAACCGCGTTGAAATGAGTTCGTCACCTCTTGACACAAGGGGTGACCGGTTCTACGGTCCTCGCACATTGTTCGACAATGCCGAACAACACTCAGGACCATCGCCGCTGGTGGCGATCTCCTTCGATGGGAGGTGGAGCCTGCGTTCTCTTGCGGAGCGTGGGTGAAACGCATGGCAGAAGTAACGACCGACCGAAAGCTGGCGGCCGAGTTCATCGGTACCGCTGCGCTTGTGATCGGCGGGCCCGGCACAGCCGCGGCAACCTTCATGTTGATTCAAGGTCGGAAGGTGGGCGACCCGTCGGCTTACACGCTCGACATGACGCACTTGGGCATCATCTCGTTCGCGTTCATGCTGGTCATCCTCGCGATCATCTACACGTTCGGCCACATCTCGGGCGCTCACTTCAACCCCGCGGTGACGATCGCCCTCGCGGCGTTCAAGAAGTTCGAATGGAAAGACGTTCCCGGCTACGTCGCGGCCCAGGTTCTGGGTGGGACCGCTGGTGCTCTCGCAATCTGGGGCAGCCTGGGCGACGCTGGCCTTAGGGCTGGCCTCGGTGTCCTGACCTACGCCCCGGGCAACGCAGATCACGCGTTCTTCGCGGAATTGATCGGAACGTTCCTGCTTGTAATCGTCATCTGGGGAACCGCCGTTGACGGTCGGGCCACCCCCGGCTGGTACGGACTGGCTATCCCGTCGATGGTGTTCGCGGTCATCACGGCTACCGCTCCTGTCACCGGAGCTGCACTCAACCCTGCTCGCTACATCGGTCCGATCCTCGGCGCGACGGTTCTCGGCCCCGACAAGCTCCCGGGCGGCAAGGTGTTGTGGGACCAGGTTCCGGTCTACCTCATCGCAACAATCCTCGGTGGATTAATTGCCGGAGCTGTGTACACGTACGTCGGTGGCACGAAGCCGTCGCTTGAGCCCACTGCTGTGGACGCTGAGCGCGTCAGCGCGTAGGTCCGAACACTCAAGTAGCGCACCACGCGACAAGAGGAGACTTCCCTATGAAGAAACTCATCAACGCCGCTGACGACGTAGTCAAGGACGCGCTGGGCGGTATTGCCGCGGCTCACCCGAGCCTCGCGGTCGACGTTCAGGGCAAGCTCATCACCCGGGCCGGCGGTCCCACGCCCGGCAAGGTCGGTCTCATCTCCGGAGGTGGCTCGGGCCACGAGCCGCTGCACGGTGGATTCGTCGGATTCGGCATGCTCGACGCCGCGTGTCCGGGTGAGGTCTTTACCAGCCCGGTACCCGACCAGGTGCTGGCCGCGACCAAGGCGGTGAGCGCGGGCGCAGGTGTCCTTCACATCGTGAAGAACTACACCGGTGACGTGCTGAACTTCCAGATGGCCGCAGAGCTTGCGGACGACGAGGGCATCGAGGTGGCGACCGTTGTCACCAACGATGACTGTGCGGTGCAGGACAGCACGTGGACCGCGGGTCGCCGTGGCACGGGTGCGACCGTCATGGTCGAGAAGATCGCCGGTGCTGTTGCCGAGAAGCAGGCACCTCTGAAGTCAGTCGCCGACGTTGCTACCGAGGTCAACGAGCGCTCGCGTTCGTTCGGTATCGCGCTGACGGCTTGCACCACCCCGTCGTCGGGCAAGCCCGGCTTCGACCTGCCCGAAGATGAGGTCGAAATCGGCGTCGGTATTCACGGCGAGCCCGGTCGTCGTCGCGCCAAGCTCGCGAACTCCAGCGAACTCGTTAACGTGGCGGTCTCCGCCATCAACGAGGACATGCCGCTTGCCGGCAAGGACGTGCTGGTCATGCTCAACGGCCTGGGCGGCTCCTCGCTCATCGAGCTGTACGTCGCGTACAAGGACGCTGCAGCGCAGATCGAGGCGCTCGGTGGTCGCATCACCCGTCGTCTGGTTGGCAACTACATCACCAGCCTCGACATGGCCGGTTTCACCCTGACGGTCACCACGCTGACCGACGACCTCACGAGACTGTGGGACGCGCCGGTCAACACCCCCGCCTTGCGCTGGGGCGTCTAACTAAATAGGTACGGTCGGCGCGCCCCCGGAGCGGTTCACACCGTGGAGG
>JBKJZO010000048.1:0-13713 GCA_046715235.1 Mycobacteriales bacterium | reverse complement strand
CCGCCTCCCCCGCCGCCTGCGCCACCCGCGCCACCCGCTTCGGATCCGACAACCGCCACGTCCGCTGCGATCGGCACGTCGTCGTACCCGCTGAGCCCGGCCAACCAAGGGCGTCAGGCCGGCGCGCTGGTCGTCTACACCCGCGTCGGAGCGCAGACCGTCAGCCCGACCAACCAGTACGGCCTGGAAGCGGCCGTCGTCGCCGGCCGGGTCACCGAGATCCGCGACCGGCAGGTCACCGGCGCAGCCGCGATGCCCATCCCGGCCGACGGGTACGTCCTCGCCGGGCACGGCCCAGCGCGGCTCTGGCTCCTGTCGAACGCCACTGTCAACAGCGCAATCGTCCTCACCGGCGGCGGCCCACCGCCGCCGCCACCGCCACCTGCGCCGCCAGTGCCGCCCGCCCCGCCGCCGGGACCTCCAGCACCGCCGGCTTCGGACCCGACAACCGCGACATCCGCTGGGATCGGCGCGTCGTCGTACCCGCTGAGCCCGGCCAACCAAGGGCGTCAGGCCGGCGCGCTGGTCGTCTACACCCGGGTCGGCGCGCAGACGGTCAGCCCGACCAACCAGTACGGCTTCGAAGCCGCCGTCGTCGCCGGCCGGATCACCGAAATCCGAGACCGGCAGGTCACCGGCGCCGCCGCAATGCCCATCCCAGCCGACGGGTACGTGCTCGCCGGGCACGGCCCAGCGCGGCTCTGGCTCCTGTCGAACGCCGGCGTCAACGCCGCCGTCGTGCTCACCGGCGGCGCGCCCTCACCGCCGGCACCACCCGGTCCGCCACCGCCACCGCCATCACAGACACCCGGCGGACTGCCGCCAGGCAAGATTGTCGGCGGGTACCTGACCACCTGGGAGTCGCGCTCCACCCTGCGTCACGTGGTGGACAACTCGAACTACAACTTGATCTACGCAGCTTTCGCCATCGGCTCACCTGGCGGTGGCGGAACGCTTCGGCTGCCGTATCTGCCCGGCACCAGCAGCGCCGCTCAAGTCAAGAGTGAGATCGCCTATGCCAACAGCAGAGGCAAGAAGGTCGTCGTCTCCGTTGGCGGCCACGACGACTACGGGATCTACAGCGTGCCTAGGTTCGGGTACAACCTTGCTACCCAAACAGCCCAGAACCAGTTCATGGTCTCGATCCGCGACCTTAGAACCAATTGGGGCTTCAACGGGATGGACTGGGACCTCGAGCACGGCAACCGTAGTGACATCAACGGAATCATCGCGGTCACCAGACAAATGCGCACCGAGTTCGGCAACGACTGGATCATCTCGACTGCCCCTGGCGTGGACCTGTCGTCCTGGTTCACCTGGGGCCGGAGCATGGACACCTGGGCCGCGGCTCAGGGTGTGAATTCTTTCGACCTGTTCGGAGAGCAGGTCTACAGGGAGGGCTCCGAGTCGGCGCACCGCACCAGGATCGTCAGCCGCATGACTGCAGTCGCCAACGCATTCGGCGCCAGCCGCACCATGCTGGGCAATCACTACGAGGCCAACCCCGCGGCCAGTATGGCGACGATCAAGACGGCGCTCGCCGATCTCCGGGCGGCTGGAAAGAACATCAGGGGGTCATACCTGTGGACTGTGCAGGGGGACTCTGACGCCAACTACGCCTGGCAGAGTGACACCGGCGTCGGCGGCGACATCCTCGCCAATCCGTAGCCCTCGCGTCAGAGCATCTCTCGGCGGTATTCCTCAGCGAACAGACGCCGCGGCCATACGGCACGCGCAGGACATGCGGCCGATCCTGAAAGAGATATTCGGGAGCAATGCGTCCACGAGCGCGTCGTACTCGGGCGGTTCTTATCAGCTGGTGAACTTGTTGGCCGGCCGCGGGCCGATCGACGAAGCGCCCGCAGGGGACGTGCCGCTCGCAGCGCCCGAGCACTATCAGTTCGGAGACATCACCTGCGCCTATCTGCAGATCGACGGCACAGTTACCACAATGGCCGTGTGCTGGTACTCCTCCCGAGAGTTCGGCGCATCTGTCCTAGCCACGAGCAACGCGTACGGCGAGATGGGCGACCTCGCAGCCGCCCTCGAAACCGCTATCCCGGAAATGAGAGACGGCGACAGCTGATCGTCCGGGGTTGGCTCACGTAGCCAGCGTTCGCTACGGTGCGTGCAACGCAACTGGCGCACACAAGGTGGACAACCACCAGGGAGCGAAAGCCCGAACCGACGCCGCGCGCCTGGGCGCTGAGGTTCACCCGCGCTGCGGGCTGACCCGAAGGTGTCTGACATGACCCACACCAGCGACCTGACCGCCGTTGATCCCGACATCGCCGGGCTCATCGCCGCCGAGGGCACTCGGCAGGCGGACAAGATCCGGCTCATCGCGTCGGAGAACTACGTCTCCCCCGCCGTACTCGAGGCGTCTGGCAGCGTCCTGACCAACAAGTACTCCGAGGGGTACGCCGGTCGCCGCTACTACGAGGGCCAGCAGATCATCGACCAGGTCGAGACGCTGGCAGTCGAGCGCGCCAAGTCACTGTTCGGTGTCGAGCACGCGAACGTGCAGCCGTACTCAGGCTCGCCAGCCAACCTGGCCGTCTACCTCGCATTCCTGGAGCCCGGCGACACGGTCATGGGCATGGCGCTGCCGATGGGCGGCCACCTCACCCACGGCTGGAAGGTCTCAGCAACCGGCAAGTGGTTCCGCAGTGTCCAGTACGACGTCCGTCGTGACACTGGCCGGGTCGACTTCGACGAGGTGCGCGACCTCGCCCGCAAGGAGTCGCCGAAGGTGATCTGGTGCGGCGGCACGGCGATCCCGCGGACCATCGAGTTCGAGCAGTTCGCCGCGATCGCCCGCGAGGTCGGCGCCGTACTCGTGGCAGACATCGCCCACATCGCAGGTCTGGTGGCGGGTGGTTCGCACCCGAGTCCGGTCGGCCACGCGGACGTCATCACCACGACCACGCACAAGACGCTGCGCGGGCCGCGCGGCGCGATGATCATGAGCACCGAAGAGCACGCCAAGGCGCTCGACCGAGCGGTGTTTCCCGGTCTGCAGGGCGGGCCGCACGACCACACGACCGCCAGCATCGCGGTCGCACTTCACGAGGCCGCGCGTCCCGAGTTCCGCGAGTACGCCGCGCGCATCGTGAGCAACGCAAAAACACTGGCGGAGGACCTGCTGGCGCGGGGATTCGACGTGGTGTCCGGCGGCACCGACAACCACCTGATCCTCATCGACCTCACGTCCAAGGGCGTCCCTGGCAAGGTGGCGGCGCAGGCGATGGACCGCGCCGGCCTAGAGCTCAACTACAACGCCGTGCCGTTCGACACGCGCGGACCGTTCGACCCGTCCGGCATCAGGCTCGGAACGGCGGCCGTTAGTACGCGCGGTATGGGCGACGCCGAGATGCATGAGATCGCGCGCTGGCTGGACGAGGCCGTTACCGCCGCGGCTGTTGCAGACGACGCTGCTATCGAACGGATCGCCGGTGAGGTGAGCGCGCTGACCGCTGGTTTCCCGACGTTCGCCTACTGACTCGCGACGGCGAGCTCCCTTAGACCGCCACGCCGGCGGTCGCGGCCGGAACCTCGCCAGAAGTGCGCAGGAAGGTCAGCAGCTCCGACTCGCTCAGCGGCTCACTGAACAGGTTGCCCTGCCCGCGCAGGCAGCTCATCCGGCGTAGCTCGTCGAGCTGGCCGACCCGCTCGATGCCCTCGGCGACCGTTGTGATGTGCAGCGTGTTCCCAAGACGCACGATGGCGCGGGCGAACGCCGACGCCTCCTTGCTGTCCGCGACGTCGTCAACGAACGACTTGTCGATCTTGAGAATGTCAATCGGCAGCTGGCGCAGGTAGCTCAACGAGGAGAAACCGGTGCCGAAGTCGTCGAGCGCGACCTGGATGCCGAGCGAGCGGAGTTCCTGCAGCTTGCGGATCGTCGCCGCGGTGTCCTGGATCAACAGGGCTTCGGTGATCTCCAGCGTCAGGCTCCCAGGCTCGAGCTGGGCATGTGCAAGAGCTGCCCTGATCTCGTGAACCAGCCCGGGGTGCTGGAGCTGGCGCGGCGAGATGTTGACGCTGACCGGGAGGGCGGTTCCGGTGCCGAGCGCGTCCTGCCAGCGCCGCGCCGCGCGAGCGGCCTCCTGCAGCACCCAGCGTCCGATCGGCAGGATGACTCCGGTTTCCTCGGCGATCGGGACGAACTGCAACGGCGGGATCGTGCCGCGGCGAGGGTGGTTCCACCGGAGCAGAGCCTCTACCCCGACTACCCTCTGGGCCTCCAGGGCCACGATCGGCTGGTAGACGAGCGCGAGTTCCTTCTGCGCGACCGCCCGTTGCAGGTCGGCTTCGAGCTCGAGCCGCTCGACGAGCACCGCGTGCATCGCCGGCTCGAAGATCTGGGAGCGGCCCGGTCCCTGCTTCTTCGCCCGGTACATCGCCACATCAGCGTGGCGGAGCAGCTCCTCCGCGGTGATGCGGCCGCCCGTACTCGCGGCGATCCCGACACTGGCACTGACGAAGACCTGGCGCCCGGCCACCGAAAAAGGCCGGCCCAGCACGTCGAGGATCCGCTGCGCGGCGGCCGCGGCATGGGAGCTGGTGTGAGTGGCGCCCTCGAGCAGTACGACGAACTCGTCGCCTCCGAAACGGGCGGCGGTGTCCGACGCCCGCAGAGTCTTGCGCAACCGTCGAGCCACCTCGACGAGCAGCTCGTCACCGATGCCGTGCCCGAGGCTGTCATTGACGATCTTGAATCGATCGAGGTCGACGAAGAGCAGCGAGAGCGACGTAGAGTCGCGGCGGGCCCGCGCGAGGCTGTGAGCCAGTCGGTCCATGAGCAGCGTGCGGTTTGGCAACCCTGTCAGGCTGTCATGGAAGGACTGATGCACCGCCTCCATGGCGTGTGCGTCGGTCAATGCGAGGCTCACATGGTCGGCGAAGCTCAGTAGCGTCCCGCGCTCGCTCGCTGAATAGATCCGGCCCTGCTGGTAGGAGCCAACGACGAGACTGCCGACGAGGACGCCGTTCTGTCGCACCGGTGCGCCCATCGCAGTCTGCAGGTCGGTCTCGGTGTACTCCTCAACGGTGTTGGCCGCCGATCCGTAGTCGTCGATGCACACGAGCTCACCGGTCGTCATGACGGTGCCGGCGATTCCCTTGTCGGACAGGATCCGCCACGTCTGCTGCGCGATGTCTTCGGTCAGGCCGCTGGATGACACCAGCACGGCGTACGCCGGATCGTCGGTGTCGAGCAGCCGCAGGCCCACGACCTCGTTGCCGAGCAGCGCGGCCGCACCACAGGTGATCACGTCGAGGATCTCCTGAAGCGGAGCCCGATTGGCGATGGCCCGTTGCACCGCGAACAGCTCCTCGAGCAGGCGTTGCCGGTCCCGCAGTTCCGTGACGAGCCGCTCGTTCTCCTCGATGCGGGCCTCGCGCTCGACGCGCAGGTCCCGCTCGCTTGCCAGCATTCGCAGTTGGCCCAGCATCAGGGTCAGGACGCGGCCCATGCCGCGCAGCAGGCTCAGCTCCTCCGCCGAAAAGCCACCCCTGGCACGGGCGACCAGCAGGTGGCTGGGAGGACTCTCGTCGATGAGCGTTGTCGCCACCGAGCAGGCACCGACGCCCGGCAGCTCCGTGACGGTTCGGCCTTCCGCGATGACCAATGCGAGCTCGGCGTCCGGCTCATACCGGTGGTGGAAGCCGATCTGCGCGACGACCCGACCGGCCCGTATGACGACGCCCACCTCGGCGTCGAGCAGCTCGGCCGCCCACTCCGCCGCGGCCCGCACCGCGGAGGGTTCGTCGGGGCACGACGAGATCACGGCGAGAAACTCGGGCAGCTGCTGTGCCGACCACGACACTTCGGATGAAAGCATTCGCTCGCTCAGCTCAGCGCCAGAACGACGAGGGTCTGGTTGTGAAAACCGCTGATCCCCTCGGTACGGGCGATCTCACCGTAGGTGTAGAAACCCGCTACCGGCGCGCCGGCTGCGTGCTCGGCCACCCGGCTGATCTCGCGCCGGATGCCTTCGTCACCGAGAACACCTCGCCGCGCAACGCAGTCGAACGCGAGCATGCCCACCGGCGCTCGCCCGCCGAGCTGGTCGAGCGCCTCCTGACACGCCGCGTCGGTCGCCTCGAGCACGGAGTTCTCGTCGCCTTCCATGAACCATGCGAGCCCGCCCTGCGGCACCTCCGCGATGCAGCCCAGGGACCGATCGGCGAAGTCGGCCTCGCCGACGAAACGCACCTCTTCGCCGCTGTGCCGCCTGATACCGAGCGGGTGCGTCAGCGCGAACTGGGTGAAGGCAGTCGGGTCGGTCCTCGCCTCGGCGAGCGCGCCCAGCCGGTCGAGGTAGACATCGAGTGCCGGCTCGTCGTCCAGGGAGTACACGCGGTTGTTGGCACTCGAGGTCACATGCATGGACTTGCCGGTCCGGCGCCAGCCGTGCCGGACGCCGATGCCGAACGGCGACGTGGACGCCAGCCCGACAGCCACGATCGAGTCGTAGAGCACGCGGTCGCCGTACAGCTGGGCGGTCTGGCGCATCTTCAGGTCGTCGCCCGCGCAGCCACCGACCAGCGGTACCCCGGCGCCCAAGACGCTGTAAGCGCCGCGGACGACGTCCTGCTGGTTGCCGGCGAGCCCGTCGGTGAGCAACAGCAGGAGGCGATGCGAATCGACGTCGAGGTCATCGGCCACCAGCGCCGCCTCGGCGCCCGCGGCGCGCAGCCGGCTGGATACGCCGGTTACGGCGACAGTGCGGGCGGTGAAGCCGCTACCGCCCAGGGCGACCACGACCACACCGGCGTCGCCGGGTCCGTCGGTGGCGATCTCGCCCGCGGTGGAACAGCCGACGAGCGGGAGGCCGCCGGACGTGGCGTTGATGGCGCCGAGCAGCGCCGTCAGGTCGTACGCGTCGGAGCAGAAGACGATCAGAAGCTGCGGTTGGTCCGAACCGTCAAGGGCGAGGGACGTTGCCGCCTGTCCGGCGGTGATCGGATCCGCGCTGCTGGACTGGCCAACCGCGAGCCAGCGCTCGACCGTGCGAGCGCCCGGCGTCAGTGTCTGCACCCGTTAGACATCGGCCTGCGGGATCGGGAATTCAATCCATTCGCAGTAGGCGCAGGGGCACCGTTTGGTGGTGCCGTCGCAGTCAGCGCCCGATCTGCGCCGAGCGGTACGTCGAGCGGCTGACAGGCGCTGCTCCGTTCGGCCCAGCCTGTTGCGTTTAGCTGCCGACGCCAGTGCCCTTCTTCGCCACAAGGACCAGCACGTCGTACGTGGCCACGACTAGTCGGTCCTGGTTGGTGACGACCGCGTCCCAGCGGACCTCCCCGTAGTCCTCGGGCTGTCGGGGCGTGATCTGCTTCGCGGTGAGCGTCACGGTCAGGGCATCGCCTGGTTTCGTCGGGGTGACGAACCGCAGGTTGTCGAGGCCGTAGTTGGCGAGAACCGGGCCGGGCGCCGGGTCGACGAACATCCCGGCCGCGAGCGACAGGATCAGATAGCCGTGCGCGACGATGCCGCCGAAGAACGGGTTGGCTGCCGCCGCCTCCTCGTCCGTGTGCGCGTAGAACGTGTCGCCCGTGAACTCGGCGAAGTGGTCGATGTCGTCGCGGGTGACGGTTCGCGGACCCGCCACGAGTGTGTCCCCCACCCGCAGGTCTTCCAGGTGCTTGCGGAACGGGTGGACTGCTCCCTCGGTACGTGCGGCGCCGACGACCCAGCGTCCGGTGACCGCGGTCAGCATGTCGGGCGAGCCCTGCACGGCGGTGCACTGCATGTGCTGAAGCACCGACCGGATGCCCCCGAGCTCGCGGCCGCCTCCGGCGCGGCCGGGACCACCGTGGACGAGATTGGGCAACGTCGCCCCGTGGCCTGTCGATTCACTTGCCGAGTCGCGATCGAGGACCAGGATGCGGCCGTGCCACGCGCCGACACCCAGAACGAGTGTGCGCGCGAACGCGCTGTCGTGCGTGACAACGGACGCAACGAGGCTGCCTTCTCCGCGCGCGGCCAGCCGAATCGCCTCCTCTGCGCCTTCGTAGCCCAGGACGGTGCTGACCGGGCCGAAGGCTTCGACCTCGTGCGGCTCTCGTCGATCGGCGTCGTCGCACTGCAGCAGCACCGGTGGGAGGAAGGCGCCGCGCGTCGGCGTACGCGCGGAGTCCATCACCGCCTGCTTGCCCCCGGACGTGACGACAGAGCCGGCAGACATCAGCAGGTCGAGCGCGCCGAGCACCTCCGTGCGCTGAGCGATGCTGACCAGCGGGCCCATGTCGGTTGATGGATCGCGCGGGTCACCAACGTGTACCTGAGACAACCGTTCACGCGCGGCCTCCACCACCTCAGTCACCAGGGACCTCGGCACGATCGCGCGTCGAATCGCCGTGCACTTCTGTCCCGCTTTGACGGTCATCTCGGTGACGAGCTGGTCGACGTACAGGTCGAACTCCGGCGTGCCCGACGCGGCGTCTTCGCCGAGAATCGAGCAGTTCAACGAGTCGGTTTCGGAGTTGAACCGTGTGCCCGTCGCGAGCAGGCGCGGATGCGCCCGCAGTTTCAGGGCTGTAGTGGCGGACCCGGTGAACGCGACGACGTCCTGGCCGTCGAGCTCGTCAAGCACCGCGCGGCCGTCGCCACACACCAGCTGGATCGACCCATCGGGCAGCAGCCCGGATTCGACTACGAGCCTGACCAGGCGCTCGGTCACGTAGGCCGTCTGGCTTGCGGGTTTCACGATCGTCGGCATACCGGCAAGGAACGCCGGCGCGAACTTCTCTAGCGCCCCCCACACCGGGAAGTTGAACGCGTTGATCTGTACGGCGACGCCGCGCAGAGGCGTGTAGACGTGCTGTCCCAGGAAGGTCCCGCGCTTGCCCGCGGGCTCGGCGGGCCCGTCGACGTACAGGACATCGTTGGGCAGTTCACGCCGTCCCTTGCCGCTGTAAGAGAACAGCACACCGATGCCGCCGTCGATGTCGAACACGGAGTCGCGCGCAGTTGCGCCGGTGGCGGCGGACAGGTCGTTCAGGCTGTCGCGGATTCTCGTCAGGTGTTGGGCCAGCTGCTTGAGCATCACGGCGCGCTCGTGGAACGTCAGGTCCCGCAGGGCAGGCGATCCGACCGAGCGGGCGTAGTCGACAGCGCCCGCGGGCGGCGCCTGCCTCGACACGCGTGCGACCGGCTCGTCGGTCGCCGCATCGAGGAGCGTCTCGCCGTCGTCGGCTGGCGTGTGCCACGCCCCCGCGAAGTAGCTCTCGAGAATCGCCACCATGTTGGACTCCTCCGACGCGTGCTCTTGCTGGCCTACCGCTCCGGCTGAGCGTAAGCCGGGCGGGCAATTCGTCACCCCGGGTCGGGCGGCAGGTCCAGCTCGACGCGCACACCGAGCAGGCGAACCGGCCGGTCGAGTTCGAACCTCCCGAGCACCGCCGACGCGCCACGTCCCACGATTTCGGGCTCGGTCGTCGGCTCGGGCAGCTTCATGATCTTGGTCCGGGTGAAGAACGTCGACGTGCGCACCTTCACCGCAACCCGCACCACGCGCCGGCCGTCCGCCACGACCTCGCAGGTCAGCTCGTGCGCCATCCGCACGACTTCCGCGTCGATGGCAATCGGATCGGTCAGGTCGTGCTCGTAGGTGATCTCGTGGCTGCGCCCGCGCGGCACTCTCGGCTCGTCGACCACCGGCCAGCTCTCACCGCCGAGACCCAAGCGCCACAGATGCGGTCCGATCGTCGGGCCGAACCTGATCGCCAAGTCGGCGGGAATGGCAGCAGCCAACTCGGCGACCGTGCCAATCCCGGCCTGCGCGAGCCTTGCCGCAGTCCTGGCGCCGATGCCCCAGATGGCCTCAACCTGCCGCTCGCCCATGACCGTCATCCAGTCGTCGGTCGTCAGTCGCGCGACCCCGGCGGGCTTCGCGAAACCAGTCGCGGTCTTGGCCTGCAATCTGGTGTCACCGATGCCGATCGAGCAGGACAGCCCGGTTTGCGCGATTACTCGCCCCCTGATCTCGTGGGCAAGTCGCTCCGGATCGTCGGTCCGGGCCGCGATGAACGCCTCGTCCCAGCCCCAGACCTCGACCACGACCGGGAACGAGCGCACCGTCGCCCATACCGCTGCCGAAGCCGCCTCGTATACCGGCGCGTCCAGCGGCAGGAAGACCGCGTCCGGGCAGCGCTTGGCCGCGGCTCGCAGAGGCATACCCGATCGGACGCCGAAGACGCGAGCTTCGTACGAAGCGGTGGACACGACCTGGCGGGCTCGGGTCGGATCGCCGGAGCCGCCGACGACCACCGGCTTGCCGCGCAGTTCGGGGTGCCGCAGCACCTCGACCGCAGCCAGGAACTGGTCAAGGTCGAGGTGCAGGATGCACTCGCGTGCTTCGGTCATCCGGTGAGGGAACCAAGACGCGCCGGGCCAGCAGCCTCGTCCTGACCACGCGGGCGCCGGACCCTGCCGCGGCGGAACGGAGCATCCAGGAGCAGAAGCAGTACGACGGCGACACCGGTCGCACTGACGATGTACCAAGGCCACGGGCCGAGCACCGAAAGCAACGACGCCTGCCTCGGCGGCGCGGCCAGGTACATGTAGTTGGCGCCGGTGAGCCAGTCGAACACTCCGACGAACGCCGTGTAGGAGATCGTGATCGCGAACACGCGCCGCACTGCGTCGGGCCGGGGCCGCCGGCGCAGGCCAACCACGAGGAACAGCGCCGCGATCACGATGCCAACGTGGCCGACGACGAACTGGAAGAACTCCCGTCGGGGGAAGTCCACGGCCAGGTCAGGAGTCGCCACCGCCTGCAGTGTGCCGGCGAGTCCCCAGAAGTAGGTGAGCTCTACCGGCAGTTGCCACTCCGGCCGCCAGCAGGCGATCGCGGCAACTACCAGCGCCACGTCGCACAGCGCCAGGGGCAGCGACCGCTGCCACGACCACCCTTCGGCTACCTCCTTGCTCAGGAAGACAACCGCGTTGGCGGCCAGCACGAGAGAGATCGCGCGGCCGGCGTACCGCATCCAACGCCCGGGCCACCGTCGGCAGGCGACGCACAGGGTCGCGCAGATGACGGCACCGATGGCGACAGCGGTCCAATAGGCGTACGGCGACCTCACCCGTTCATCTTCCGCCGCAATTCCGGCAACCGCACCAGTGCGAGGTCACGTTGCCGAGCGGGTCCGTTTCGCTCTCGACGTAGCGCGGCGCCCTTGACTGGCTCAGGCGGTGGTGGCGGGCAGCCCGAACGCGGCGCGGAGCCGGCGAATGCGCCTGATGACGAGGCGGTCGATGAGGACCACGAGAAGGGCGGAGGCGCCCCAGAGCGGGTACACAACCGCGACGATGAGCCCGGCGGCGGCGAGTGCTCGGGGCAGGCGGGGATTGGCGGGGCGCTTGGGGAGTCCGGCGCGCCCGTCCGGCCGCCGGTGCCGCCACATGCCCAGTGACGTGACGATGCTGGCGATGAGCAGCAGGCAGCCCAAGGTCATCAAGATCCGGCTGAGCAGCCCGAACTGGGTCCCCATGTGGGTGAGCACGCCGATCTCGGTGACCTCAGCCACTGTGCCGTACGAGTCGGGACCACTGCGGGCCAGGGTCTGGCCGGTGAACTGGTCGAGGTAGACGGTCTGCTCATCGTCGAGTCGCATGGGCCAGACGTTGGACAGCTGGTAGCTGCCGTACACCATCGCTCCGGTGTCGTCAGGCGCGTCAACCGGTAGCGAGATGCTGTACCCGGGACCCGGTGGGCCGGGATCACAGGTGAACTCAAGGCGTCATCTGCCGGGGACATTGTGGCTCCTGCCGTGTCTGGAGCGCGGGTAACGCGCCGTCACGGTGGTAGTCGTCGCAGGGGGCCACGAAGTTCCCGGGGTCCAGCACACATTCTTCGCCCGCCAGCCCGACCTCGACTGGGTCAACGACTGGCTGCACCGCGCGTACACGGAGTTCTGGGCATTGCCTGGCCCCCAGTAGACGTCCCGGCCACCTCACCAAATCGTCAGGTTTCAGGATATTTCGTACTTCGCTACGTTTCGTCAGAGAGTGTCGCCAGGGACCACGCCAAGAGCGTGCCCCTGGGGCAACGTCGCGGTGGGAGATCCTCGCCGGGCGCGGCAGGAGGTACGTGATGCGCAGATCAATGGCGGGTGCGGTCACCCTGGCGGTGGCTACCGCCCTAGTGACGCCGACCCCGGCCTGGGCAATCGACGACATCGACAGCACGAAACTGCGGAAAGCCGTCACGGTCAACGGCATCCTTCAGCACGAGCGACAGTTCCAAGTCATCGCCAACAACAACGGCGGCACTCGTGCCTCGGGCACGCCCGGTTACGACGCCTCCGCGGACTATGTGGCACGCAAGCTGCGGGCGGCCGGCTACCAGGTCACCAAGCAGGAATTCACGTTCCCGTTCTTCCGCGTGCTGGCTCCGGCGGAACTCTCGCAGGTGTCACCGACACCCACCGACTACGAGACCGACACGTTCGACTACTCGGGCTCGGGGGAAGTCACCGGACAGGTGCTTGCCACGACTGATGTCGTCATTCCCGCCACTCCTGAACCAAGCAGCACGTCGGGATGCGAGCCTGGCGACTTCCCGCCCGCACCCGCGGGGCCGGCCATCGCACTCGTGCAACGCGGCTTCTGCTTCTTCGAGGACAAGGTCGACAACGCGGTAGCTGCGGGGTACGACGCGGTCATCATTTTCAACGAGGGCAACCCCGGGCGCACTGACCTGTTCGTCGGCACCCTCGGCGAACCCAAGACTGTGCCTGTTGTTGGTATGAGCTACGCCGACGCGGTGTCGCTGTACAACGCAATACAGGCCGGCCCGGTGACGGCCCGCGTGTTCACGTCGACCGAAGCCGACCTCGACCGCAAGACGGTCAACGTCATCGCCGACTCGCCCAAGGGGAAGAAGGACGAGGTCGTGGTCGTCGGAGCGCACCTCGACTCCGTCGTCGCAGGGCCTGGTATCAACGACAACGGCAGCGGCAGCTCGACGATCCTGGAGATCGCGGAGGAGATGGCGGAGCTGAAGTACAACAACAAGCTGCAACGCCGGATGCGTTTCGCCTTCTGGGGCGCTGAGGAGTCGGGGTTGCTCGGATCCGAGCACTACGTCGCCAGTCTCACCGACGCCCAGCGCAGCAAGCTCTACGCGAACCTGAACTTCGACATGGTCGGCTCACCCAACTACGTCCGCTTCGTGTACGACGGCGATGGGTCGGATACGCCGGTGGCCGGTCCCCCAGGGTCAGACACGATCGAACAGATCTTCACCGACTACTTCGCGAGCCAGGGCCTCGCCAGCGCGCCAACCGAGTTCAGCGGGCGCTCCGACTACGGCCCGTTCATCGCCGTCGGAATCCCGGCCGGTGGGCTCTTCAGCGGAGCTGAAGGCATCAAGACGCCAGAGGAAGCCGCGATCTACGGCGGAACTGCCGGAGTGGCCTACGACGTGTGCTATCACCAAGCGTGCGACACCATCGTCAATGTCAACAGCACCGCACTCTTCGAGATGGGTGACGCCGCCGCGCACGCGGTCCTCACGCTCGCCCTGTCGAAGACCGGATTGTTCCCGGACGGAAGCCGAGCACCGGCCGTTGCCGGCGCGGAGCGTACGAGCCTGCCCACTCACGACGGGCATGCAGCCGTTCGGTAGACCAACCTGATCGAAGTTCCGGCCCGGCACCCGTGAAGAGGCCACCGGCGGGGATCCCGGCCGCGATGAACGG
>JBKJZO010000047.1:0-14452 GCA_046715235.1 Mycobacteriales bacterium | reverse complement strand
TAATCAGGGCGGCGGCCAAGGCGGTGGCCAGGGCGGCGGGCAGGGCGGGGGTCAGGGCGGCGGTCAGGGCGGCGGCCAAGGCGGCCAGGGCGGCGGTCAGGGCGGCCAGGGCGGCGGTCAGGGCGGTCAGGGCGGCGGTCAGGGCGGCGACGAGTTCGGCGGCCGGGGCGCGCGGCGTGGCCGCTTCCGTGAGCGGGGCCGCAACCGGCAGCGCGGCGGTGGCGGCGGTCCGGGTGGCCAGAACTTCGGTGAGGCCGACCCGATCATCCGCGACGACGACGTACTCGTCCCGATCGCCGGCATCCTCGACATCCTCGACAACTATGGCTTCGTGCGGACCACCGGTTACCTGCCGGGTCCCAACGACGTCTACGTATCACTCGCGCAGGTGCGCCGTTACGGCCTGCGCAAGGGCGACGTCGTCACCGGATCGGTGCGCCAGCCTCAGGAGGGGGAGCGCCGCGACAAGTACAACGCGCTCGTCCGCCTCGACACCGTCAACGGCGTCGACCCCGAACAGGCGAAGGGACGCGTCGAGTTCAACAAGCTGACGCCGCTCTACCCGCAGGAACGACTGCGCCTAGAGACCGAGAGCTCGGTCCTGACGACGCGCATCATCGACCTGGTCTGCCCGATCGGTAAGGGCCAGCGAGGTCTGATCGTCTCGCCGCCGAAGGCCGGCAAGACGATGGTGCTGCAGGCGATCGCCAACGCGATCACCCGCAACAACCCCGAGTGCCACCTGATGGTCGTCCTCGTCGACGAGCGGCCTGAAGAGGTCACCGACATGCAGCGCTCGGTAAAGGGCGAAGTCATCGCATCGACGTTCGACCGTCCGGCCGAAGACCACACCACGGTCGCGGAGCTGTCGATCGAGCGGGCCAAGCGCCTGGTCGAACTCGGCCACGACGTCGTCGTACTCCTCGACTCGATCACCCGGCTCGGCCGCGCCTACAACCTGGCCGCGCCGGCGTCCGGCCGCATCCTCTCGGGTGGTGTCGACTCGACCGCGCTCTATCCGCCGAAGCGGTTCTTCGGCGCCGCGCGCAACATCGAGAACGGCGGCTCCCTGACGATCCTCGCCACCGCGCTGGTCGAGACCGGCTCGCGCATGGACGAGGTCATCTTCGAGGAGTTCAAGGGCACCGGAAACATGGAGCTCAAGCTCGACCGCAAGCTCGCCGACCGCCGCATCTTCCCTGCCGTCGACGGCGATGCGTCGGGCACCCGCAAGGAAGAGATCCTGATGGCGCCCGACGAGCTCGCCGTCGTCTGGAAGCTGCGCCGGGTGCTGCACGCGCTCGACCAGCAACAGGCCCTCGAACTGCTCATCGACAAGATGAAGCAGACCAAGACCAACGTCGAGTTCCTGATGCAGATCCAGAAGACGACAGTCGGCCCCCAGGACTAACCCCCAACTACCGTGATCCACGGCACCTGATCATGGTGATGGCTGCAATGATCGTCCGCCGTGGATCACTCGGGTTAGGGGGTGCGGGTCAGGACGTGCCTGGTCGTGCCGGTGGCGATTGTCATGCTGTCGGCGGCGATGGTCACCGAGTCGGCCTTCGCGATCCACTCGTCGATCGTCTGGTTGTCGCAGGCGATCTCGGTGTGCACCCCTGTGGTGACGGCCAGCGTTCCGGTCGCCGTCGACCACGTGCCCGACGAGCCGTTGCAGCCGTCACTTCCGACGTACGTGCCGTCGCCGTTGAACGTGATGAAGGCGCCGTTGTCCTTCTCGGGGAGCCACTTTCCGACCACGTCGACCGGCGGCGTCGCGGTGAGCGCGCTGATCCCGTAGCGGGTCTCCTCGTCTGCCGCGTTGACGTCCCAGTCGATGAAGACGCTCGCCGGATAGCCGTACTCGGCGTCGTACGTCACCTGCACATCAGCGGCGGGCTTGGCGTCGCTGTACGCGCGGCGCAAGTCGGCGAAG
The DNA here is from genome assembly GCA_046715235.1 of Mycobacteriales bacterium. Lineage (GTDB taxonomy): Bacteria > Actinomycetota > Actinomycetes > BP-191 > BP-191 > JBKJZO01. The sequence goes on along the minus strand of JBKJZO010000047.1, from coordinate 12,513 downwards.
AGCGTCTCGGCGGACGGTGTGTCTGCCACCGGCGGCACGAATGCGTTGGGGTCATCGTGCTGGCCGGGTGCCGCTGTCACCGACGTCACGTCGCCGTCGACCACGGTCACGAGGAGTTTGGTTCGCGGGCAGAAGCAGCTGGGTTCATAGATGAAGCTGTACGACGCCGGCGCTTTCGCCTTCCAGCGCGCCTCGGCGGCCGCCAGCGCGGCCGCGCCGGGGGTCGATGACTGCGGCGCTGCGGGCAGCGAGGACGTTCCACCGCCCGAGCCGACTCCGGTCGCATCCTGCGGCCCGCACGCGACCGCAACCATCGCGACCCCCGTCAACACGACACCCAGCACTCTCGGCCGCCACATGGCGTTCTCCTCTCACTCGGCCCTTGGACGGGCCCGCGGGCGGATCGGTTCCGGGCGCCGTACCGATGATCTGGGAAGGTCCGCGGGTGAGCGTGCGTTACACTTTGGCCCACTCCTGTGCCGGTTCACGCCCGATCGTTTGGCGACCCGGCGCGATGTCGACAGAAGAGGTTCCCCGTGAAGGCCGGTATCCACCCCGAGTACAAAGAGACGACTGTCCGCTGTAGCTGCGGCGCCGAGTTCGCGACGCGCAGCACTAAGAGCGACGGCCAGATGCACGCTGACGTGTGCAGCCAGTGCCACCCGTTCTATACGGGCAAGCAGAAGATCATCGACACCGGCGGCCGCGTGCAGAAGTTCGAGCAGCGTTACGGCAAGCGCACAGCCGGAAGTTCGACGAAGAAGGGTTAGCGCCCCAGCGGCGCCCGCGCGAGCTCACGCAGCTTCGCCGGGCGCCGTTCCCATGTCCGCTGACCGCACCAACCCGAAGGCGATGACGTGCTCGAGAAACTCGGCGAGATCGCGGCGGAACACGCCGAGATCGAGAGAGCGCTCAGCGACCCGGCAATCCACGGTGACCAGAACGCCGCCCGAACCCTCTCCCGGCGGTACGCCGAGCTGACGCCAGTCCTCGCCGCGCTCACCGACCTCAAGCAGACCGAGGACGACCTCGAGGCCGCCCGCGAATACGCGAAGACCGACGCCGACTTCCGCACCGAGGTCACCGAACTCGAAGCGCACCTCGAGTACCTGCACGACCAGATCCGCACGCTGCTGATCCCGTCCGACCCCAACGACGACAAGGACGTCATCCTCGAGGTCAAGGCGGGGGAGGGCGGCGAGGAGTCGGCGCTGTTCGCCGGTGACCTGCTGCGGATGTACATGAGGTACGCCGAGCGGCAGGGCTGGAAGACCGAGATCATCGACGCCAATCCCAGCGACCTCGGCGGCTACAAGGACGCCAGTATCGCGGTGAAGGCGAAGACGGGCGGCGCCTGGAAGAAGCTCAAGTACGAAGGCGGCGTCCACCGGGTCCAACGAGTTCCCGCAACCGAGAGCCAGGGGCGAATCCACACCAGCGCGGCCGGCGTACTCGTGCTGCCCGAGGCCGAGGAGGTCGAGGTGGAGATCGCCCCCAACGACCTGCGCATCGACGTCTACCGCTCGAGCGGTCCCGGCGGGCAAAGCGTCAACACGACCGACTCCGCAGTGCGCATCACCCACCTGCCGACCGGCACCGTCGTGTCCTGCCAGAACGAGAAGAGCCAGCTGCAGAACAAGGAGTCGGCGATGCGCATCCTGCGCGCCCGCCTGCTGGTCCAGGCGCAGGAGGCGGCGAACGCCGACGCCAGCGCCGCGCGAGCCAGCCAGGTAAGGACCGTCGACCGCAGCGAGCGCGTCCGCACCTACAACTTCGCCGAAAACCGCATCTCCGACCACCGCGTCGGATACAAGGCCTACAACCTCGACCAGGTGCTCGACGGCGACCTCGACGCCGTCGTACAAGCGCTCAGCGACGCGGACAACGCGCAGCGGATGGCCGACGGATGACGATCCCCCGAGCCGACATTCTCAAGGCCGCCGCCCTCCTCGCGAAGGCCGGCGTTCCCTCCCCTGAGCATGACGCGCAATCGATCGCCGATCACGTCGACGGTGACGACGCTCTGTTCGCAGCCTCTATCGAACGGCGCGCCGCGCGGGAGCCGCTGCAGCACATCATCGGCGTCGCCTATTTCCGTCACATCGGCGTTGCCGTCGGTCCCGGCGTTTTCATCCCGCGACCGGAGACCGAACTCGTCGCTGGCGCGGCGATCGACTGGCTCCGGGCCAACAACATCACCGCCCCGACCGTCGTCGACCTGTGCGCCGGATCCGGTGCGATCGCGCTGAGCATCGCCGACGAGATACCAGGGGCCACGGTCTACGCCGTCGAGATCGACCCGGTGGCGCGCGAATGGGCGGAGCACAACGCCGCGGGCACGCCGGTTCGGGTGCAGGGAGGCGACGCGGCCGATGCGTTGCCGGAGCTGGAAGGACTCGTCGACGCGGTCGTCTCCAACCCGCCCTACCTGCCCGAGTCCGCTCGCAAGGACATCGAGCCCGAAGTCGGCGACCACGATCCCGCTCTGGCACTGTGGGGCGGCTCTGACGGACTCGACGTCATACCCGTCGTCGTACGCCGGGCGGCGGGTCTGCTCCGGCCCGGCGGCCTCCTGGTCGTCGAGCACGACGAATCCCACGCCACTGCCGTCACCGAGCTGCTCGCCGGCGAAGGCGGCTGGGCTGAGCTCGCCGACCACAACGACTTCACCGGGCGGCCGCGCTTCACGACGGCGGTGCACGCGTGACCACCTACGACTGCCTCGACCCCGATACGCGAGAGACCGCCGTCAAGGACGCGGTCGACGCGATCCGCCGCGGCGATCTCGTGGTGCTGCCGACCGACACGGTGTACGGCGTCGCGGCCGACGCGTTCTCGCCGCAGTCCGTTCGGCAGCTGCTCGCCGCCAAGGGCCGAGGCCGCAACCTACCGGTGCCCGTGCTGATCGGCTCGTGGCGCACCGCACGGGCGCTGACCGATCACCTGACCGATCAGGCGGAGAAGCTCATCGCGGCGTTCTGGCCGGGGGCCCTGACGATCGTCGTCAAGCAGGGCAGCTCGCTGATGTGGGATCTCGGCGAGGCCGACGGCACGGTCGCCCTCCGGATGCCGTTGCACGACCTGGCCATCGACCTGCTGAACGAGACCGGCCCGCTTGCCGTCTCGAGCGCCAACCGCACGGGGGAGCCGGCTCCGGTCAGCGCCGGTGAGGCGATGGAGCAGCTCGGCGAGGCGGTAGCGGTCTATCTCGACGGCGGCGAGACGCGCGGGCCAGTGCCCTCCACGATCGTCGACGTCACCCGTCAGCGGCCGCGGCTGCTGCGGGAGGGCGTCATCACGAGGGAGCAGATTGAGGCAGCTCTCGACGGAGACGAGCTTGACTGACGTTTTCGATGTGATCTTCGTCTGCACCGGCAACATCTGCCGTTCGCCGATGGCCGAGATCATTTTCGCCGGCCGGCTGCGCGCCCAGCTCGGCTCCGGCGCCGACTCGTTCCGGGTGCACAGTGCCGGTACCAACGGCCTGGACGGCTACCCGATCAATGTGCCGGCAGCCAGCGCGATCGCGCATCTGGGCTTCGACACCACCGAATTCCGCGCCCGGATGCTCAACGAGGCGATGCTCGCCGAGTGCGACCTGGTTCTCACCGCGATGCGGCACCACCGCGGTTCGGTCGTGCGGCTGCTTCCGCGCATGACCAGTCGCACGTTCACCATCCGTGAATTCGGCCGCTTCAGTGCGGCCGTCGACCCCGCGCAGCTCCCCGCAGGTCCGGTCGTACGCCGGGCGCGCGCCCTGGTCGAACTGGCCGCGGCTCAGCGCGGGCAGCAATTCGTGCTGTCCCGCGAGGACGACATCGACGACCCGTATGGCGGCCGGCAGTCGGAGTTCGCGGAATCGGTCGACTTGATCGAGGCGGCGTTCGAGCCGGTGCTGCGCCTCCTCGGCGCGACTACAGTCGCGGGCAGCGGCGAAATCGAGAAGAGGCAGCGATGAGCGACGCGACTCCCTTCTGGGGTTCCGACTTCGACCAGTTGCGGGAGATCGATCCCGACATCGCCAATGTCCTGATCTCCGAGCTCGACCGGCTGCGTGGCGGCCTCCAGCTGATCGCGAGCGAGAACTTCACATCGCCCGCCGTACTCGCTGCCCTGGGCTCGACGCTGTCCAACAAGTACGCCGAGGGCTACCCCGGCAAGCGTTACTACGGCGGCTGCTCCGAGGTCGACAAGGCCGAATACCTGGCGATCGAGCGCGCCAAAGAGCTGTTCGACGCCGACCACGTCAACGTGCAGCCGCACTCCGGCGCCAACGCCAACCTGGCGGCGTACGCCGCACTTCTCACCCCGGGCGACACCGTGCTCGCGATGAGCCTGCCGCACGGCGGTCACCTCACCCACGGCAGCAAGGTCAACTTCTCCGGCAAGTGGTTCAACACCGTGGCGTACGGCGTCGACCAGGAGAGCGAGCTGATCGACTACGACCAGGTGCGTTCGATCGCCGTCGAGCACCGGCCCAAGATGATCATCGCCGGCGCGACGGCGTACTCGCGGCTGATCGACTTCGCGGCGTTCCGTGAGATCGCCGACGAGATCGGCGCCTACCTGATGGTCGACGCGGCCCACTTCATCGGCCTCGTCGCGGGCAAGGCGATCCCCAGCCCGGTGCCGTACGCCGACGTCGTCTGCTTCACGACCCACAAGGTGCTGCGCGGCCCGCGCGGCGGCATGATCGTCTGCAAGGAAGAGCTCGCCACCAAGATCGACAAGGCGGTCTTCCCGTTCACCCAGGGCGGTCCATTGATGCACTCGATCGCCGCCAAGGCGGTCGCGCTCAAACAGTGTCTCGAGCCGTCGTACGCGATCTACGCACAGCAGGTCATCGACAACGGCCGCGCTCTGGCGGAGGGACTCACCGCCGAAGGCGTTCGGATCGTGACCGGTGGCACCGACACGCACCTGTTGCTCGCCGACCTGCGCGAGCTCGGCGTAACCGGCAAGGACGCCGAGGCGCGCTGCGACCTCGCCCGGATCACGCTCAACAAGAACGCGATCCCTTACGACCCGCAGCCGCCGATGGTCGCCTCCGGCATCAGGGTCGGCACGCCAGCCGTCACGACGCAGGGCATGACCGAGGAGCAGATGAAGGACATCGCCAGCCTCATCGCCACCGCGGTCCGCGACGAGTCGTCGGCCGGCGAAGTAGGCCAGCGCGTCGCCGCACTCGTCGCGGCGCACCCCGCCTACCCTCGCTAGTAGCCCGGCCGGACTGAGAGAGGCGGCAATGCGCGAGTACGCGCTCGTCTTCGCGATCGCCGCAGCCGCTACATACCTGTTCACTCCGCTGACCCGACTGCTCGCCGTACGCGTCGGGGCCATGAACCAGCCCCGCGACCGAGACGTACACGCGATCCCCACGCCGCGACTCGGCGGCATCGCGATGTACGGCGGCGTGGTCGTCGCGATGATCGTGGCGCAGAACCTGCCCAACCTGCGCGCCGGCCTGCAGGGCGAGCCCGAGGTCAAGGCGGTTCTGATCGCCGGGGGAGTCATCGCACTGGTGGGTGCGGTCGACGACCGCTGGGGCCTCGACGCGCTGACCAAGCTGGCCGGTCAGACGTTCGCGATCGGCCTGCTGGTGCTGCTCGGCGTGCAGATCGCGCAGATCTGGTTGCCCGGGTCCAAGGAGATCCTGCCGCTGGGTCCTGAGGCGGTGCCGCTGACCATCGTGCTGGCCCTGCTGATGGTCAACTCGATCAACTTCATCGACGGCCTCGACGGTTTGGCCGCGGGTGTCGTCGCGATCGCCGCGCTCGCCTTTTTCGCTTACAGCTACGAGCTTTCGCACGTGCACCAGGCATCGGCGGCCCAGCCGGCGACTCTCATCAGCGCGGTGCTTGCCGGTGTGTGCGTCGGGTTCCTCCCGCACAACTTCAACCCCGCACGGATCTTCATGGGCGATTCGGGGTCGATGCTGCTCGGCCTGATGCTCGCTGCCGCCACCACGTCAGGCACGGCGAAGGCCAACCTGTTCATCGACCAGAAGGCCCAAGAGGTTGCCGCGCTGTTCTTCCCGCTGCTCATCCCGGCGCTCGTGCTCGCCGTACCGTTCGTCGACCTGCTGCTCGCCATCGCCAGACGTGCTCTTTCCGGCCGCCCCGTGTACGCGCCCGACAAGCAGCACCTGCATCACCGGTTGCTCGAGATCGGCCATTCGCACCGGCGGGCGGTGCTGATCCTCTACCTGTGGGCGGCGATCGTCGCGTTCGGTGGCGTCGCCATGAAGTTCGTCAGGCCTGGACTCGTTGGCCTCGTCGTCGGGTCGATCGCCATGCTCGCTCTGGTCGTGAGCAACTTCCCCAAGTTGCGCACCCGCCCGCCCCTCCGAGGCAGCGGTACCGGTTCCAGTTTGTGAAAATCTTCACAAGTTTGGAGAACAGTGCGCTGATTGGGCCTCTGACCTGCGGAAACGGCGCCTGGGGCGTTTTGACCCTGTCGTTTTGCGACTGTTAACCTCCGCGGCGACATGCAGGCGACGCGACGGTCTCACATGAGTGACCTGGATTCGGCGTGGATCGTCGTCGTCGAGTTCGTGACCGCAGTCGCTCTGTACGGCGGACTCGGCTGGGCGGTGGACGCCTGGCTCGACACCGGGCATGTCTTCTTCTTCGGTGGTCTGATCCTGGGCATGGTGCTGGGCATCTACCTCATGGTCAAAAAAGTCGATCACGCTGAGAAAGAGCTAGCCGCACGCAAGCAGGCGGCCCGTGCCCAGCACTGATGCTCCTGAGGTCTTCCTTGACCGGCGGCTCATTCGGGCAGCCGCCTGGACCGCGCCGATCTGCGCGGTGCCCGCTGTGACCATCGCTGCCGCGACGTCCGGACTCTCTGGCGCCGCAGGAGCTGTGTGGGGCGTAGCCGCGGTCGGGATCAACGGTGTCGCAGCGGCGTGGATCTCCGCCAGTGGCGCGGCTACGCAGAAGGGCATCGCAATCGGTAAGGTGCTCATCGCACTGCCGCTCCGGCTTCTCCTGCTGGCCGCTGCGATCGCGGTGGCAGTCCTCTGGTTGGATCTACCGTCGCGCCCCGTCGTGCTGTCCGTGTGCGGGGCTGAGATGTTCCTGATGGTGGCGCAGAGCCGGCTCGTGCTGCGCGGGCCGACTGTCGTCGGCCCGCTGAACTGAAGGGTGTAGCTGAATGGTTGTCGCCGAGGGCGTGCCCACTCTGGGTGAGCTTTTCGACTTCCAGACCGGTCTTTGGGGCGTTCCGTTCCTGAGCTGGCCGGTTCTCTCGATGCTCATCGCGTTCACCCTGGTCTCGGCCTTCATGCTCACCGCGTTCAACAAGCAGGCCGTCGTGCCAAGCCGCTACCAGATGGTCGGCGAGGCGGTTCTCGGTTTCGTCCGCAAGGACATCGCCGAGCAGACGATCGGTCACGGCGGTGAGAAGTTCGTCCCATACCTGGCTACGCTGTTCCTGCTGATCTTCGCCTTCAACCTGATGGAGATCTTCCCGGGCGTCGCGTTCCCCGCGACCTCGAGGATCGCCGTACCGCTGACCTTCGCGGTCATCACCTACCTGGTGTTCAACTTCCAGGGCCTCAAAGCGCAGGGCGTGGGTGCCTACTTCAAGGGCATCTTCTTCCCGCCGGGCGTGCCGAAGTTCATGTACGTCCTGCTGACACCGATCGAGTTCCTCTCGATCCTGGTCATCCGCCCGGTGACGCTCACGTTGCGTCTCACGTTCAACATGCTCGCCGGCCACCTCATCCTGAGCCTGGTCGCTGTGCTAGCGATGAGCCTGTGGACGACATCCTCGCCCAAGGCCGTCTTCCTCCCGTTCGCCGTCGCCATCGGCGTCGGGCTCACCGGCTTCGAGCTGTTCGTCGGTTTCCTGCAGGCGTTCATCTTCACGATCCTCACGGCGCTGTACATCGGTGGCGCGGTCCACCCCGAGCACTAAGCAGACAAGGCTCCAACCCCCGGGACGAAAGAGAGAGAACAGCAATGGACTTCGTGCAACTCGCACAGGAAGCCACGACCACCAACCCCAACCAGGTGATCGGACGCGGCCTGGTCTACGGCCTCGCCGCCATCGGCCCCGGCATCGGCATCGGCTACCTCGTCGGCCAGACGATCTCCGCCGTGGCGCGCCAGCCCGAAGCTGCCGGCACGCTGCGCACGATGATGTTCGTCGGCATCGGCCTGGTCGAGGCGCTGGCGATCTTCGGCCTCGCCCTCGCGTTCATCATCAGCTAAGCCGCATTCGACCCGTAGAGAAGGAACTCCCGTGCTCAACGTCCTGGTACTCGCGGCTGAAGTGACTCCTCCACACGAGGAATTCGGCCCGACCGTCCCCGTCTGGGCCGAGTCGGCGTGGGCCGCGGTTTTCTTCTTCGTGCTCCTTGCCATCCTCTACAAAGTCGCGTGGCCGAAACTGCAGGCCACACTCGCGGCGCGCGAGGCGGCGCTGACAGGGAGCCTGCGGCAAGCTGAGGCGACGAAGGCGGAGGCCGACGGAGTGCTCGCCGAATACCGCGCGAAGCTGGCCGACGCCCAAGCTCAGGCACAGCGCATCATCGACGAGGGTCGCCGTACCGGCGAGCAGATCGTCGCCGATGCGAGGGGCCGGGCCGAGGTCGAGGCGCAGCAGATCGTCGCCCGTGCCCAGTCCGACATCGCCAGCGAGCGCGACCGCGCCATCACCGCGCTGCGTGCCGAGCTGGCCGGTCTGTCGATCGAGCTGGCGAGCCGCGTCGTCGGCAAGTCACTCGACTCCGATGCGCAGCGCGCGCTGGTCGACTCCTACATCACCGAGCTCGCGACGAGCTCGCGGTAGCGGGGCAGACCGATGAGTGACACACAGATCGACGGGTACGCCGGCGCGTTGTTCGAGGTGGCCCGCGCCGAGGGCGTCGTCGAGCGCGTGCGCGACGAGCTGTTCCGCTTCAGCCGCGCAGTCGACGCGGCGCCCGAGCTGCGCAGCGCGCTGACCGATCCGGCGTCGTCCGCCGAGTCGAAGGCGTCCGTCGTCAACACGCTGCTCGACGGCCGTGCGCACCCGGTCACCGCGCAGCTGCTCAACCTGCTCGTCGCGTCCGGCAAGGCGCGTGACCTGACCCGAATCATCGATGCGTTCGCCGCGCGCGCGACCGCGGAGGGCGAAGCCGCCATCGCCGAGGTGCGCGTGGCCGAACCCATCTCCGCCGACCAGCGGGCGCGGTTGGTCGAGGTGCTCACCAAGTCGAAGGGCCGCCCGATCGACGTCAAGGTCATCGTCGACCCAAGTGTTATCGGTGGCGTCGTCACGACGATCGGTGACGAGGTTTACGACGGCAGCGTCCGCCGGCGCTTGGAAACCCTTCGCGCCAACCTCACGGCCGGCTGACCGCCGCCACCAATGTGCACGCCCCGCTTACCAGCAGCGTTGGAGATACAGAGATGACAGAGCTGAGCATCCGCCCGGAGGAGATCGCCGCGGCGCTGCGTCAGGCCGCCAGTGACTACGCGCCGAGCATGCAGCGTGAGGAGGTCGGCCGCGTCCTCGAAGCCGGCGACGGCATCGCCCGCATCTCCGGGCTGCCGCAGTGCATGGCCAACGAGATCCTCGAGATCCACTCCGCGGCCGGCACGATCCAGGCCCTCGCGCTCAACCTCGAAGAGGACCAGATCGGCGCCGTCGTCCTCGGCGACGCGGCGGTCATCGAAGAGGGCGCGCAGGTCAAGCTGACGGGCCGCATCCTGGAGATCCCCGTCGGCGACGCGATGCGCGGCCGCGTCGTCGACGCGCTCGGCGCGCCGATCGACGGCAAGGGCCCGATCGCCAGCACCGAGGTCCGCCGCCTCGAGGTGCAGGCCGCGTCCGTCGTCCAGCGCCAGCCGGTCAAGGAGCCGCTGCTCACCGGCGTCAAGGCCATCGACGCGATCACGCCGGTCGGCCGCGGCCAGCGCCAGCTCATCATCGGCGACCGGCAGACCGGCAAGACCGCCATCGCCATCGACGCGATCATCAACCAGCGCCGGTTCTGGGGCACCGACAAGGAAGTTCGCTGCATTTACGTCGCCGTCGGGCAGAAGGCGTCGACGGTCGCCGAGATCGTCGCGACGCTGACCGAGGCCGGCGCGATGGACTACACCGTCGTCGTCAGCGCGGCCGCGTCGACGCCCGCACCGTTCCAGTACCTCGCCCCCTACTCCGGTGCCGCGATCGGGGCGCACTGGATGTACGAAGGCAAGGCTGCCCTGATCGTGTACGACGACCTGTCGAAGCAGGCCGTCGCCTACCGCACCCTGTCGCTGCTGCTGCGCCGCCCGCCGGGCCGCGAGGCCTACCCGGGCGACGTCTTTTACCTTCACTCCCGGTTGCTCGAGCGCGCCGCGAAGCTGTCCGACGACCTCGGTGGCGGCTCGATGACAGCGCTGCCGCTGATCGAGACCCGCGGTGGTGACGTGTCGGCCTACATCCCGACCAACGTCATCTCCATCACCGACGGGCAGATCTTCCTCGAGACCGACCTGTTCTTCCAGGGCGTCCGGCCGGCCATCAACGTCGGCATCTCGGTCTCCCGAGTCGGCGGTAACGCGCAGACGAAGGCGATGAAGAAGGTCGCGGGCACGCTGCGCCTGGACCTCGCGCAGTTCCGCGAGCTGGAGGCGTTCGCGGCCTTCGGTTCCGACCTCGACAAGGCATCCCAGGCTCAGCTCGACCGCGGCAACCGGCTCGTCGAAGTGCTCAAGCAGCCGCAGTACGAGCCGGTGCGTCTGTCCGTGCAGGTGGCCATCATCTGGGCCGCGACCAATGGCTACCTCGACTCGATCTCCATCGAGCAGACGCGGGAATTCAACGCGGCTCTCCTCGACGAGATCAGCACCAAGGACGCCGAGCTGCTCGAGCTGCTCGACACCAACGTCGCCCTCGACGAGGTGGCGTCGCGGCTGAAAGCCGCTGCCGACGCGACCATCGCGCGCTTCGACCAGGACCCCGACGAGATCGCTAGCCGGATCGCCGAGGAACGCGCTCAGGAAGAACGCGACCAGGAAGGCCACATGCGCGTTCGTGACGGCCGTGGTCCCGCCGACCCCAGCGCACCAGACAAGGCGGGGACTGACCTCTAATGGCGGGCAAGCTCCGCGAAGTACGCCGGCGCATCCGCTCCGTAAAGAGCACGCAGAAGATCACGCGTGCCATGGAGCTGATCGCGGCGTCGCGCATCGTGAAGGCGCAGGCGCGCACGCAAGCAGCCAAGCCGTACGCCGACGAGATCTCCAAGATCGTCGCCGAGCTGGTCAAGCGCGGCGGCGGCGGCGCCGAGCTGCTGATGCCGCGCGAGGGGAGCCGTGTCGCGGTCATCGCCGTGACAGCCGACCGGGGTCTGGCCGGTGCCTACAACACCAACGTCCTCAAGCTCGTCGAAGCCGAACGCCGCCGGGCCGGCAGCGACTTCAGCGTCTACAGCTACGGGCGCAAGGCATTGTCGTTCTACAAGTTCCGCAAGGTCGAGCCGCGCGCCATCTGGCAGGGCTTCAGCGACACGCCGCCGTACACCGTCGCCAAGGAGATCGGCCAGCAGGTCACCGCCGACTACGTCGAGGGCAACGTCGACCGGGTGCTGATCGCCTACACCGAGTTCAAGTCGATGCTGACTCAGGCGCCGGTCATCCAGCAGTTGCTCCCGGTTCTGCCGCCCGAGGGCACGCAGACCGATGAGCCGCAGGGGCTGCAGGCCGACGTCGAGTTCGAGCCCGACGCCGACGCGATCCTCGAATCGCTGCTGCCCCGGTACGTCGAGAGCCGCATCTTCTCCGCGCTGCTCAACGCCGCGGCGTCCGAGCACGCCGCCCGCCGCCGCGCCATGAAGGCGGCCACTGACAACGCAGATGAACTCATCAAGATCCTGACCCGTGACGCCAACAGGGCGCGGCAGGCCGAGATCACCACCGAGATCTCCGAGATCGTCGGCGGCGCCGAAGCGCTCGCCGCGGAAGGCTAGGAGCCCGAAATATGACCGAGACCCTCATCCCCGGCGCGTCGACTGACCACGGCGAGCTCTCGCCAGGGCGCGTCGTCCAGGTCATTGGCCCGGTGGTCGACGTGGAGTTCCCCGTCGGTTCCCTGCCTGAGATCAACTACATGCTCACCCTCGTCCGCGAGATCGAAGGCGAGAAGGTAGAAATTGCGCTGGAGGTCGCGCAGCACATCGGCAGCGGCGTCGTCCGCGCGATCGCGCTCAAGCCGACCGACGGCGTACGGCGGGGCCAGGAAGTCGTCAACACCGGCGCTCCGATCAAGGTGCCGGTTGGCATGGGCGTCCTTGGCCACGTCTACAACGTTCTCGGCGAGCCGCTCGACACCGACAAGGCCAACATCCACGCCAGCGACTACTGGCCGATCCACCGGCCGTCGCCGCGGTTCGAGGACCTCGAGCCGAAGGCCGAGATCTTCGAGACCGGCATCAAGGTCATCGACCTGCTCGAGCCCTACGTCAAGGGCGGCAAGATCGGCATGTTCGGCGGTGCCGGCGTCGGCAAGACCGTCGTCATCCAGGAGATGATC
>JBKJZO010000046.1:0-16377 GCA_046715235.1 Mycobacteriales bacterium | reverse complement strand
GTCGTGGTGCGCGCGACGGTGATCGCCGTGCCGACCTGAAACTTGGCCATTGCTGTGGCGATTACCTGGTCGGCCGGAGTGAGGATCGCGCCGAACCTCGGGTCTGACCGGTCGATCGCGGTCACCGTGACGCCCGGTGCAGCCGTCGCCTCGACGACAACCTTGCCGGGATCTGCGGCGAGGGCGGTCAGAACTGTTGACACTGGCGTGAACCGCCAGGCCTCCTCGCGCGCGCTCGGCGCGGGGAAGGTCTCTGGATCGATGTGCATGCCTAGCCGACAGCCCCTTCCATCTGCAGTTCGATCAGCCGGTTGAGCTCGAGCGCGTATTCCATCGGCAGCTCGCGGGCGATCGGCTCGACGAAGCCGCGCACGATCATCGCCATCGCTTCGTCCTCGTTCATGCCACGGCTCATCAGGTAGAAGAGCTGGTCGGCGCCGATCTTGCTGACCGTCGCCTCGTGCCCGATCGAGCTGTCGTCCTCGCGCACGTCGACGTAGGGGTAGGTGTCGGAGCGGCTGATGTCGTCGACGAGCAGCGCGTCGCACTTCACCGTGGCCTTGGACCCGACCGCGCCCTCTTGGATCTGGACCAACCCGCGGTACGACGTCCGGCCACCGCCGCGCGCGACCGACTTGCTGATGATCTGGCTGCTCGTGTGCGGCGCGGCGTGCACCATCTTGGCGCCGGCGTCCTGGTGCTGACCGTCGCCCGCGAACGCCACCGAGAGCGTCTCGCCGTAGGCGTGCTCGCCCATGAGGTAGCACGCGGGGTACTTCATCGTGACTTTCGAGCCGATGTTGCCGTCGATCCACTCCATCCGGCCGCCGGCCTCGACCCGGGTGCGCTTAGTCACCAGGTTGTAGACGTTGTTGGACCAGTTCTGGATCGTCGTGTAGCGGCAGTGCGCGTTCTTCTTCACGATTATCTCGACGACTGCGGAGTGCAGCGAGTCGGACGAGTAGACCGGTGCGGTGCAGCCCTCGACGTAGTGCACCGACGAGCCCTCGTCGCAGATGATCAACGTGCGCTCGAACTGCCCCATGTTCTCGGTGTTGATGCGGAAGTAGGCCTGCAGCGGGATGTCGACCTTGACGCCCTTGGGCACGTAGATGAACGACCCGCCCGACCACACCGCGGTGTTGAGCGACGCGAACTTGTTGTCGCCCACAGGGATGACGGTGCCGAAGTACTCCTTGAACATCTCCGGCTGCTCGCGCAGTGCCGTGTCGGTGTCGAGGAACAGGACGCCGAGTGCCTCGAGATCCTCGCGAATCTTGTGGTACACCACCTCGGACTCGTACTGGGCGGCCACTCCGGAGACGAGACGGGCCTTCTCGGCCTCGGGGATGCCGAGCTTGTCGTAGGTGTTGCGGATGTCGGCCGGCAGGTCTTCCCAGCTCTCGGCCTGCTTCTCCGTCGAGCGCACGAAGTACTTGATGTTGTCGAAGTCGATTCCGGACAGGTCGGAGCCCTAGTTGGGCATGGGCTTGCGGTGGAACAGGTCGAGACCCTTCAGCCGGCGCTTGAGCATCCAGGCGGGCTCGTTCTTCTTGGCCGAGATGTCCTCGACGACCTCGCGCGACAGGCCACGCTTCGCGGCCGCGCCTGCGGCGTCGGAGTCGGACCAGCCGAACTTGTACTTGCCCAGGCCCTCGAGTTCGGGATGGGTGGCGGTGCTCATGCGGGTGTCCTCCCGGAGTCGCGGCTGGTCGTTGGTTCGCTCGCCGCGGGTTTGGACGTCGACGACTGCATGCTCGCGGTGCAGCAGCTCTCGCCGTGGGCGATCGTGGTCAGGCGCAGGACGGGCTGCCCCAGCAGCTTGGAAAAGGCCTCAGTCTCTGCAACGCACAACTGGGGGAACTGTTCCGCGACGTGCTGCACCGGGCAGTGGTGCTGGCAGACCGCGCCGTTCTCGGCCGTCGCGGCGTAGCCGTCCTGAGTGAGAGCGACGGCGAGGGACTTGGCACGCTCGTCGGCGGACGAGCCGGCGATGCGGTCACGGTAGCGAGATACGAGCTCGCTCGAACGGGCGGCGGCAAACTCCGTGACCGCGGCGTCGCCACCGTGCCGGGCCAGGAACGACAGGGCCGATGTGGCGAGGTCGTCGTACGAATGCGGGAATGCGTCGCGCCCAGTCTCGGTGAGGGCAAAAGCGCGGGCCGGGCGGCCACGACCGCGGTGGGCGTCCTCGATCGGCACAAGGGCCGAAATGGTGCCGGCAGCAAGCATCGCGTCGAGATGGCGCCGGATCGCAGCCGGGCTCAGGCTCAGCGCCGCGCCGAGTTCCGCGGCCGTTGCCGACCCGAGCTCGAGCAGGAGCTGGCTCACCCGCGCACGGGTGCGCTGCTCCGCGACATCGGTTGCCGGGGAGCCAGCTTCAAGTTGGAGGTTTTTCACAACAAGAGTGTGCCGTAATTCCCGGGGAGCGGCAAACACGCTCGCGATCGCCTGGCCGAATGCGGCAATCGGCGGCGCCCTTAAGTATCCTGAGCACCGTTTTTTCACGTTCCGCCACCGCGAAAGGTCGCGCCTGCATGCTCCCCCGACGCGCCACCGGACTGCTGCTCGCCGCCCCACTCGTGCTCGCGGGTTGCGGCAACGCCGAGCGCCTGGTCCCGAACAGTGAGGTCGCGACCGCGGCCGCGCTGGACAAGCCAGCGGCAACGATCAACCCGGCCCCGACAGTGCCTCCCAGTCCAGCTGCGACGACTGCGGCCGCGACCACACCCGCTGCCACCGGGTCAGCAACGGCAGGCACCGGTGCGCCGCCAGCCGCCGGCGGCACCGAGGTGAAGATGACCACGACGCCGGCTGTGTTCGCTCCCGCAACCCTGCAGATCAAGGCGGGCGACGAAGTCACCTGGGTGTCCGACGGATTCCACACGGTCACCGGCGGCGACGGGACCCCCGACCCGAACTCACCCATCGGAGACAACACGCTGGCCGCGGCCGGCCAGTCGGTGAAGAAGAAGTTCGACACGGCCGGCACCTACAAGTACTACTGCACCCCGCACCTGACGCTCGGCATGAAGGGCGAGATCGTCGTCAAGTAGGTCGGACCCGCGACGACCTAGTGAGTTTGCTGCGCGCTGACGTGGTCGACCGGCACCGCGCCGTCGGCGCCGCCGTGGCCTGCGTGCCCGCCGTGACCGCCGCCCAGAGCCAACCGGTACTCGCCGACGGCCTGAGCTATCCACCCTCCCGCAGCGACCAGGAAGAGCACCAGGCCGGCCACGGAGATGAGCGGGTTGGTGATCAGGCCGATCAGTACGGCGCCGCCTGCGATTGCGAACACCGCCGGCCAGATGCTGGGGCCAGGCAGGTGGATGTCGTCGGGGTCCATCGCCGGAGCGGGATCGAGCGGCTCGGCGGCGATGCCGCTCACCGTGGCGTAGCGCACGTCGTCGGCGGAGCCCTTGGCGTTGCGCATGAAGACATAGAGATAGACGTTCGCGATGCCGAACATCGTCAGGATCAGCGTGCCCTGGGTCGCCGTGCGGTCGCGAGCTGACAGGACGAAGAGCGCGGCCGCGAAGAACGCGAAGAGCGCGATGGACAGGAATACCCGGGCACCGACCTGGAGGTATCCGTCGCGCGGTGCGTGCGTCGCCACGTGCGCGTTGCCGCCCATGCGCTCCCAGAGCGCGACACCCGAGTGCATGCGAGCGCCCAGGCCGGCTGGCCACGTCGTCGTTGACTCGACTCCTGCCAGGGCACAGGCCGACTCGGCTATCGCGATGTCGTCAATGACGAGGTCACCCCACTCGCCGTCCCCGCCGACGAGCACGATGCGGGCCGAGTCGTGGCCGAGGTGCTGAACACTGGCCGTCGCGCCGCGGTGGTGGTGCCTGAACGCGGATATCTGGTGCGCCAGCGAGACCGCTCGGTGATCGAAGCCGTCACCGGCGGTTTCGTGGTGACCGTGCGCCTCGGCGAACCTGTGCTCGCGGACTGCCTGGATTCCCCACCCGATCGACGCGACGACGAACAGCGCGAGGCCGGCGATCGACACCGCCACATCGGTGATCAGGCCGACAAGGATGAGACCGGCGGCGACGGCGTAGACCGCCGGGAACACGCTCGGTCCGGGCAGGTGCAGCGATTCAGGGTCGTTCTGCTGCACGTCGTTGAGCGACGGAGTGCCGGGGATGACGAGCCCGTCGAGCTCGTGCCGCCCCTGATGGCCGAGGACCCGCCAGAGATAGGCGTTCGCCAACCCGAAAAGCGCCAGCACGAGCGCGCCCTGGGTGGAGCTGCGGCTGCGCGCGCTGATGACGAACAGCACGGCCGCAGCGAACGCGAAGATGCTGATCGCACCGAAGACGCGGGACGCCGTACGCATGCGCGACCCCGCTACTTCAGCACGTAGAGGATGAAGAAGAGCACGATCCAGACGACGTCGACGAAGTGCCAGTACAACGCGGCGCCCTCGACAGCGGCGTGCGAGTGCCGCGTGAACTGCCCGGTCGCTCCACGCGCGAGGACGATGCACAGGTAGCAGATACCGGCGAAGACGTGCGCTCCGTGGAAGCCCGTCAGCGTGTAGAACGTCGTGCCGTAGACGCCGTCCCTGATGGTGAAGTCGAGCGTGGTGTAGTCGTAGATCTGACCCGCCAGGAAGATCACGCCGAGGATGACCGTGATCATCGTCCAGCGGACCAGGGCCGGGCCGTTGCCGCGCTTGATCGCGTGCAGCGCGACATGCAGCGTGAACGACGACAGGATCAGCACCGCGGTGAACAGCGCCGGCAAGTGCCAGTGCAGCTCTTCCAGGCCGGCCGGCGGCCACTCGTCGGCGCTTGCCCGAATATTGAAGTAGGCGCCGAACAGCCCGGCGAAGAACATCACCTCGGACGCGATGAACAGCACCATGCCGAGCAGCGGCATGCTCATGCCGGACGGGCGGCCGCCCTCGACCGCGGCCTCAGGCGTCGCGGCGATACTGCTCATCGAGTCGCTCTCCTCTGATCGTGCGATCGGGGTGGGCGCGCGGCTACGCCGGCGTTGTGCCTGTTTCGAGCGGTGCCGGTGCCTCGGCCTCGAGCCGTCGGGCGGCCTCGGCCTCGAGCCTCATGTCGAGCACGGGGCGCTCACTGCGGATCGGGGGCAGCGAGGCGAAGTTGTAGACCGGGGGCGGGGACGTCGTCCACCACTCGAGGGAGTTGCCCTCCCACGGGTCACTGCTCGCCGGCTCGCCGTGCTTCATCGAGCGCAGGATGTTGTAGATGAACGGCAGCGTCGAGACCGCGATCAGGAAAGCCCCCACGGTCGCGACGACGTTCATCGGCTGCCAACCGGGGTTGGCGGCGTACTCCTCGATCCGGCGCGGCATGCCGGCCAGCCCGAGGATGTGCATCGGGAAGAACGTGAGGTTGAAACCCAGGAACGTCAGCGCGAAGTGCCAATAGCCGAGCTTCTCGGACAGGAAACGGCCGGTCAGTTTCGGGAACCAGAAGTAGAAGGCGGCGAAGACCGCGAACACCGATCCGCCGAAGAGCACGTAGTGGATGTGCGCGACGACCCAGTAGGTGTCGTGCAGGTGGTAGTCGATCGGCGGTTGGGCCGTGAACATGCCGTTGATTCCGCCGATCAGGAACATCGACAGGAAGCCAAGCGCGAACACCATCGGCGTGGGGAAGCTGATCTGGCCGCGCCACATCGTCGCCAGCCAGTTGAAGAACTTCACGCCGGTCGGGATCGCGATCAGGCTCGTCATGAAGGCGAAGAACGGCAGCAGCACCGCACCCGTCGTGAACATGTGGTGAGCCCAGACCGAGAAGCCCAGCGCACCGATCGCCATGGTCGCGAAAACGAACGCCTTGTAGCCGAACAGCGGCTTGCGACTGAAGACCGGCAGCACCTCGGAGATGAGGCCGAACGCCGGAAGAATCATGATGTAGACGGCCGGGTGGCTGTAGAACCAGAACAGGTTCTGCCACAGGATCGCGTCGCCCCCGAAGTTGGGGTCGAAGAACGAGCCGCCGTAGTTGCGGTCGATGAACGCCATCGACAAGGCCGACATCAGAACCGGGGCGGCAAGCAGCGCGAGGATGCTGGTGACCAGCATGTTCCAGGTGAACACCGGCATCCGGAACATCGTCATGCCGGGCGCGCGCATCTTGAAGATCGTCACCAGGAAGTTGATCGCGCCCAGCGACGACGCGATCGTGATGATGAGTACGCCGATGATCCACAGGTCGGTGCCGTTGCCAGGTGCCTGCGCGGCGCCGTGCGCGCCGGCGATCGGCTGGTATTCCGTCCATCCGGCGGCCGCGGGCCCGTCCTTGGTGAGGAAGCCACTGAGGATGGAGAGCGCGCCGATCGGCAGCATCCAGAACGACAGCGCGTTGATGCGGGGGAAGGCCATGTCGAGCGCGCCGATCTGCAGCGGCACGATGTAGTTACCCCAGCCGTTCCAGATCGGGATGATGAAAAGGAACAGCATGATCGAGCCGTGCAGCGTGAACATCTGGTTGTAGGTGTCGCGGTCCTTGAAGATGCCTTCGGGCACGGCCAGGTCGGTGCGCACCACCAGCGCGAGCAGGCCGCCGATCAGGAACATGCCGAACGCGAACCACAGGTACATCACGCCGATCTTCTTGTGGTCGGTCGTCGTCAGGTAGTCGAGCACCGCAGACCTGGGCTTCGCCGCCGGGTGCGTCTTCGCCGGGACTGCGCCCGCACCCTCAACGTGAGCGGTCACGCGTTCCTCCTATACGGCCGCGTGCGGCCGGAGACCTGGGCGTTTCGAGGGTACGTCGTCATTGGACCTTGTACGTACCGTTCATGCCCGGGTGGACCTGGCAGTAGAAGTACAGCTGGCTTGCCGGCTGGGGGGGCACTGTGACCGTCTGGGTGCCTTTGTCGATGGGTGGGCCGGACAGCGTGATCGGCGTGGGCTCTGCCGCGCTCTTGGCCATGGCCCAGTTGTGCAGCGGGCCACCACCGTTGGTGTAGGTGACCGAGACCGGCTGATTGGCCGGTGCGACCAGGCAGCTCTTGTCGAACGCGACCTGCCCGGCGGGCGAGGAGATGTCGAGCTCAGCCGCCGGCTCGCCCTGACAGGCTGCGGCTTTGGCTTCCTTGGCCCAGGCATCGAAAGCATCGCGGTTGAGCGCTTCGAGCTGGAAGTTCATGACCGCGTGGTCGGTGCCGCAGAACTCCGCGCACTGCCCGTTGTACTTGCCGGGCGCGTCGAAGGTGATGTCGAACTGGTTGATGCGACCAGGGACGACATCGCGCTTGAAGAGCATCTCCGGCACGGAGAACGCGTGGATCACGTTGTCGGAGGTCAGAACGAACCTGATCGGCTCGTCGATCGGGACCTTCATCAGCGGGGCCACGCCAGGTTTCGGTGGCCGGACGATGAGCCCGTCGCCGTAGTTGAACTGCCAGTTCCACTGGAAGCCCTGCACCTCGACGACGACCCCTGGTTTGCCCTGCGATTTGTCGAGGGAGCGCATGCTCGACCAGCTCATGCCGAACAACCCGAACACCACGAGCGCGGGAAGGACTGTCCAGGTGATCTCGGCGGTCGTGCTGCCGTGGATCTGGGGGGGCATGTCGACGTCGGTCGGCTTACGCCGGTAGCGCACGACGAAATAGACGAGGGCGGCGTTGATGCCGACGAAGATCACGACGGCCAAGAAGAAAACGATGTTGTAGAAGGTGGCGATCTCCTCCCCCTGCTTCGTCGCCGCGGTGGGCGCGCAGCCGGGCAACATCAGGAACGCGGCGATCGCAAACGTTTGAGCCCGGGTGGGCAACCGACGACCGAGGGGTCGCACGAGGACTGTCGCCTCACTCTCGTGAGCTGGACCGGCTGCCGGTCCCGCGGGGTTCACAGGGGCCCTCCGCACGTAGCAGCGAGGGGGGTTGCGGGACAAACCTTAGGTGACGGCCATGCGCCGGAACAACTTGCTCAGCCGTGTCGCGCGGGCCCGAAATTCCTGGCCGTTCGGCCCGTGGCTAAGCTCATGAGGTGATGCCTGTGGTTGCCGCCGATCCGCTGATCCTGCGGTGGCAGGCCGACCCCGTCGTGGTCGCCGGCATCGCCGTGCTTTCCCTGGCTTTCGCGTACGGCGTGCGCGCCGCCCGGCGCCGCGGCTCCTCTGTCGCGCCGAGCCGGATCCGCTATTTCGCGGCGGCCATGTTTGTCATGGCCATCGCCTTGCTCTCCCCCATCGCGGCGCTGAGCGAGGAGCGGTTCAGCGCGCACATGATCGAGCACCTGATGCTGCTGTTCGGCACCGCTCCCCTGCTCGCCCTGAGTGCGCCGGTGACACTGGCGCTGCAAGCCGCGCGGTCCGACGTACGCCGGTCAGTTCTGTTGCGGGCTCTGCACAGCAGGCCGGTGCGCGTGCTGAGCCACCCGGTGCTGGCCTGGGTGCTGTTCGCCGCCGTGATGTACGCGAGCCATTTCTCCGCGCTGTACGACGCCGCGCTCGACACGACGTGGCTGCACGGCGTCGAGCACCTGCTGTACCTGACCGCGGCCGCGCTGTTCTGGTGGCCGGTGGTCAGGCGCGACCCGGTGCCGGGGTCGTTTCCGTGGCCGGCGCGCGTGCTCTACCTGATCCTCGCGATGCCTTACCAGTCGCTGCTCGGGCTGGCGATCTACTCGAGCGACTCACCGCTGTACCCGACGTACCTGCTGCACGGGACGCGGGCGCAGGTCGTCGCCGATCAGCAGCTGGCCGGCGCGATCATGTGGGTGGCCGGCGACATGCTCATGCTGATCGCGATCGCCCTGACTGCCACGGGTTGGGTGCGCCACGAGGGCAGGGAGAGCATTCGCACCGACGCCAAACTCGACGCGATGCGGGCCGCTAGCCAGCAGGGGTGACAGCCCGGCGCCGGCCGGCCTTCCACACCAGGACGGCGGCGCTCGCCGCACAGATGACGAGCACGGCCATCGCCAGCACCGCGAGCAGCGCGACCAGCACGACAAGCCGGGAGCGTCCGGCCAGGGCGCCATACCGTTCGCGGCTCGCCGGCGGCTCGCCGTACGCCCGCCTCAGCTCGGCCGCCGTGAGCGACGGCGACACAGAGGGCCCGCCCGAAGGCCGGATCGTGACCCGCGAGATGTCCATGCGGGCTTCTTTCCACGCGAAGGCGGAGGCTCGTTCGGCAAGCTCGATGACGGCGGCCGGCGGCTGGCCGGATGCGTCGAAAAGGATCGTCACGTCGACGTCGCCCTCCGAACCGGAGGCGGCGCGCGCCGTCGTAACCTCGACCCCCTCGTAGCTCGCCTTCTCGAGACTGCGGCGCAGCTGGACGGAAGGGTCGGCCTGACCGAGCCTCGACAGGACGAACAGCGCGCCGACGAGGGCAACGATGGCGCCGATGGCGACCGCGCGGAGCGCGCGCCATCGGCGCGGGCGCTGCACCCTGGTCAGCCGACGAGCTTGTCGAGCGCCATCGCGCCGAACAGCAGCGTGAGGTAGGTGATCGACCAGTGGAACAGATGCATCGGCTTCGGGTCGGCGCCCGCCTGCACCCGCGCCCAGAGTCGCCACGCCTGAACCAGGAAGACTCCGCCGAGCAGGACCGCGGCGACCAGATAGATCGGGCCCATCGGCGCCACCGGGTAGAGCACCAGCGAGATCGCGACCATCAGCACGCTGTAGAGCACGATCTGCCGTGCGGTCTCCCGGACACCGGCCACGACCGGCAGCATGGGCACGCCGGCCGCGGCGTAGTCGTCGCGGAACTTCAGCGCCAGCGCCCAGAAGTGCGGCGGCGTCCAGTAGAAGACGATGCCGAAGAGCACCAGCGCGGGTACGCCGACGCGTCCGGTGACAGCGGCCCAGCCGATGACCACCGGCATGCAGCCGGCCGCGCCGCCGATCACGATGTTGGACGGCGTCGAGCGCTTCATGCCGAGCGTGTAGACGAAGACGTAGAACAGGATGGCCGCGAGTCCGAGCGCGGCGGCGAGCCAGTTGATGCGTCCGAGCCACACGACCGATGCGACGCCGAGAACGATCCCGAAACGCAGCGCCTGCGCAGGCGTCACGAGGTGGTTGGGCAGAGGGCGGCGCGACGTGCGTTTCATGACGTCGTCGATGTCGCGGTCGACGTAGCAATTGATGGTGTTGGCGCTGCCCGCGGCCAACGATCCACCGACCAGAGTCGAGGGCACCAGCCACCAGAACCGCGCCGGCCAGCCGTTCGCGGCGACGACCATCGCGGGCACCGTCGTGATGAGCAGCAGCTCGATGATGCGCGGCTTGGTGAGCGCGATGTATGCGGCGACCACGTCGCGCAGGCGGCGCGATGGCGCCGGGGTGCCCGCGAGCGGCGCGGTTGCGGTCGTCACTGGGCGCTCACAGCAACCCGGTCGGAGCCCGAGGCGGGAGTCTGCGAGCTCGATGCCTGCCAGCGGGCGCGGACCGCGACGACGAACGTCGCCACCCACAGGGAGGCGCCGACGATCATGTGCGGGACGACCGACCAGGCCGACAGGTGCCACCAGATGTTCAAGCCCCCGAGGAAGATCTGTACGACGACGAGGCCGGTCGCGATCGCGGCGGTCCGGCGTACGACGGAGTCGACACCCGCGCGCCGGGCTCGCAGCAGCAGGGCGACGATCATCGCGAGCAGTCCGAAGGCGACAAGGCGATGCGCGACGTGCACGCCCTGCTTGAACCAGTACTGCGAATAGAACTGCGGGATCAGCCGGCTGTTGAACGAAGGGAACGTGTTGTAGGCCAGCCCGACCTTGAGCCCGGTCACCAGCGAGCCGAGCACCATCTGCGCGAACACCAGTCCGGCCGTCACCGTGGCGACCCGCGCCAGCCGCGCGGAGCCGGTCGCCGGCGCGGCCGCCGGTTGCACTCCCTCGCGGCGCAGCGCGTCGAGTGCGACCCAGACCGCCATACCAAGGATGGTCAGCGCCACCGTCAGGTGCGCGCTGACGGAGATCGGACGCAGCTTGAGCCACACGACGAACGCGCCGAGCACCGCCTGCGACAGCACGATCGGCACGAGCGCGACAGTGATCCGCCTCACGACGGGCGGCTGCGCGGAGCGCCTGCCCTCGACCGCGAGCCAGCCGATGAGAGCCATCACGACCAGCGCCCACAGGCGATGCGTGTGCTCGATCCAGGCGTGCACATCGCCGGGCGGAATCAGGTCGGATGCGGTGTCGCAGCCGGGCCACGTCGGGCAGCCCAGGCCGGAGTCGGTGGCCCTCACCAGACCACCGAGCGCGATCAGCACCAGGGTGGTGGCGGTCGTTGCGAGGGCGAGCTTGGCGAAGCGGGACACCGCGACCCTTGCTGACTCGATGAGCGTGATCGCGCTCCGGCTGGGGGACGGATAACTGTAACCCGTCGCGGATAGGGTGAGCGCCGCGTCAATCCATCCCCGACCCGGAGGTCCGGTGAGCACTTCTGTGCGCGGCAAGGTCCCTGACAGCGCGCTGCTGGCACCGGCTGCAGACGACCTCGACGCCCGCGCCATCAACGTCGCCCGCGCCCTCGCGATGGACGCCGTGCAGCAGGCGAACTCCGGGCATCCCGGCACCGCGATGGCCCTCGCGCCGCTGGCCCATGTGCTGTTCCAGGAGTTCCTGCGGCACGACCCGACCAACCCCGACTGGGCCGGGCGCGACCACTTCGTGCTGTCGGCGGGGCACGCGTCGATGCTGCTCTACTCGCAGCTGTTCCTCACCGGCTATGGGCTCTCGCTCGAAGACCTGAAGCAGTTCCGCCAGTTCGAGAGCCGGACGCCGGGACACCCGGAGTACAGCCACACCCCAGGTGTGGAGACGACCACCGGACCGCTCGGCCAGGGCTTCGCCAACGCCGTCGGTATGGCGATCGCCGACCGGCATGCGGCCGCGGTGTGGGACCCCGAGGGCACCGGCATTTTCGACCGCACGACCTACGTCATCTGCTCTGACGGCGACCTGCAGGAAGGCGTCTCGTCCGAAGCTGCCAGCCTGGCCGGTCATCAACGCCTCGGCAGCCTGGTCTACGTCTTCGACGACAACCACATCTCGATCGAGGGCGACACGTCGGTGGCCTGGAGCGAGGACGTGCTCGCCCGCTTCGAGGCCTACGGCTGGCACACCCTGCGGGTCGACGACGCGGAGAACCTCGACGCGATCCGCGAGGCGCTGCGGCTCGGGCGAGACCAGCGCGACCGGCCCTCGATCATCGCGCTCCGTAGCCACATCGGCTTCCCTTCCCCCAACAAGATCGACACCGGCGAGGCGCACGGCTCGCCGCTCGGCGCCGACGAGGTCAATCTCGTGAAGGAGATCCTCGGCCTCGACCCCGAGCGGACCTTCGACGTCCCCGACGATGTGCTCGCGCACACGCGCGCAGTCGTCGACCGTGGCCGTCAGCTGCGCACCGACTGGGAGAAGCAGTACGCCGAGTGGGCGGCCGGCCAGCCAGAGCGCGCCGCCGAGCGTGAGCGCATCCTGGCACGGCGGCTGCCCGACGGCGTGAACGACGCGCTGCCGACGTTCGAGGCCGGCGCGAAGGTGGCGACCCGCGAAGCGTCGGGCGCGGTCATCAACGCGCTCGCGCCGATCATGCCCGAGCTGTTCGGCGGGTCGGCCGATCTCGCGCCGAGCAACAACACGACGATCAAGGGTGCGGACTCGGCGCTGCCCGACACCCCGGCGGGCCGGGTGATGCACTGGGGCATCCGCGAGCACGTCATGGGTTCAACGATGAACGGCATGGCGCTGACGCACCTCGTCCGGCCCTTCGGCGGCACCTTCCTGATCTTCAGCGACTACATGCGGCCCGCCGTACGTCTCGCCGCCCTGATGCACTTGCCGGTGACCTACGTGTGGACGCACGACTCCATCGGTCTCGGCGAGGACGGCCCGACGCACCAGCCGATCGAGCAGCTGGCCGCACTCCGCGCGATCCCGGGGCTCGACGTCGTACGACCGGCCGATGCGACCGAGACGGCGGTAGCCTGGCGCACGATCCTCGAGAACACCGACCGCCCGGCCGGCCTGTGCCTCACCCGGCAGAAACTCGTGACGCTGGATCGCACCCAGGTCGCCAGCGCGGACGGTGTGGCCAAAGGCGCCTACGTTCTGGTCGACGGGGGCAGCGGTGCGCCGCACGTCATCCTCATCGGCACCGGTAGCGAGGTGGAGATCTGCCTGGCCGCCCGGGACCTGCTCGAGGCGCGCGGCGTCGCGACCCGGGTTGTGTCGATGCCCTGCCGTGAGTGGTTCGAGGCGCAGGAGCAGAGCTACCGGTCGGTCGTCCTGCCGCCCGACGTCAGGGCCCGCGTGTCGGTCGAGGCCGCGGTCGGCTTCGGCTGGCGCGAGATCGTCGGCGAGCACGGCGAGATCGTGAGCATCGAACATTTCGGTGCGTCGGCGCCGTACCAGGTCATCTACGAGCAGTTCGGCGTGACCGCGGAACGGGTAGCTGCTGCAGCACAAAAGAGTCTGTCGAACCTCGGCGCGATCAGTGGCGCGCCGACCGGAGGTTGAGGGAAAAAGATGACTGACATCCTGGCCGACCTGTCGGCAGCAGGCGTGGCGATCTGGCTCGACGACCTATCGCGCGAGCGGCTCCGCGCGGGCACTCTTGCCGCGCTGATCCGCGACAAGCACGTCGTCGGCGTCACGAGCAATCCCACGATCTTCCAGAAGGCGCTCGAGCAAGGCTCGGCGTACGACGAGCACATGCGTGACCTCGCACTGCGCGGCGTCGATGTGGGCGAGGCCGTCAGGGAGCTGACCACGGCCGACATCCGCGAGGCCTGCGATCTGTTCGCGTCGACGTACGCGAGCAGCGGCCGGACCGACGGCCGGGTGAGCATCGAGGTCGACCCCCGGCTGGCACGCGACACCGAGCGCACTGAGGCCGAGGCGCGGGCGCTGCGGTCGCTCGTCGACCGGCCCAACGTGTTCATCAAGATCCCGGCGACAGTCGAAGGGTTGCCGGCCATCACCAGCTGCACCCGCGCCGGCATCTCCATAAACGTGACACTGATCTTCTCCCTGCAGCGCTACGACGACGTGATGGCCGCCTACCTCACCGGCCTGGAGCAGCGGCTCGCCGACGGCGGGGCGCTCGACGATGTCGACGGCGTCGCGTCCTTCTTCGTCTCACGGGTCGACACCGAGATCGACCACCGGCTCGACGTACTCGCCAAGGAAGACCCCGCTCGCGCCGACGCGGCCCAGCGGCTGCGCGGTCAGGCCGCGATCGCCAACGCCCGCCTCGCCTACCAGGCCTACCAGCGCGTTGTCAGCAGCGACCGGTGGCAGCGCCTGGAAGCCGCTGGAGCGCGCCGGCAGCGACCGCTGTGGGCGTCGACCGGAGTCAAGGACCCGGCGTACGACGACACCCGCTACGTCGTCGAGCTGGTCGCGCCGGAGACGGTCAACACGATGCCCGAACCCACTCTCGACGCAGTGGTCGACCACGGGGTGTTCCGCGGCATGACCGGCGCGCAGGGTTACGACGAGGCGCGCGCCGTCCTCGACGAGCTGGAGGCACTGGGCATCACGTACGACGACGTCGTGACGGTGCTCGAGGCCGAGGGGCTCAAGAAGTTCGAGGACAGCTGGAATCAGCTCATCGAAGGCGTGACCCGAGAACTAGAACGTCGCAGCGCATGAGCGAAGTCACCGTCGTCACGACTGGCGAGATGTTCACCGAGCCTCGTGACGCAGCACGGCAGCAACTGATCGACGACGGCGTGCCCGAGGCTCTCGCGGCCAAGGACCCGACGTTGTGGGGCCCCGACGCCACGCTCGAGGCGACCATCAGGCTCGGCTGGCTCGACGCGCCGCACTCCTCGCGAGACCTTCTCCCCCAGCTGCGGAAACTGGGCGACGAGCTTCGCGGCGAGGGACTTGATCGCGTCGTGCTGTGCGGCATGGGCGGCTCGTCGCTCGCGCCGGAGGTGATCTGCGCAACGGCGGGTGTTGCGCTGACCGTGCTCGACACGACCGATCCCGGTCAGGTGCGCGCGGTCCTCGGCCCCGAACTGCAGCGCACCGTCATCGTGGTGTCGAGCAAGAGCGGCGGCACGATCGAGACCGACTCGCAGTTCCGGGTCCTCAAGGCCGCGCTGGTGAAGTCTGGGCTGAGCGAGGCGGATGCCGCCCGGCGGTTCGTCGTCGTCACCGACCCGGGATCGCCGCTCGCGCAGGCGGCGGAGGCGGCCGGCGTACGCGCGGTGTTCCTGGCCGATCCCAATGTCGGCGGCCGCTACAGCGCGCTGACGGCGTTCGGCCTCGTGCCATCGGCGCTCGCCGGCGTCGACGTCGAAGCGCTGCTCGACGATGCCGCCGCCGTACTGCCGCTGCTCGCGCAGCACACGGGCAATCCCGGGCTCGATCTCGGAGCTGCCCTCGGCGGCGGATGGGCCGCCGGCAGAGACAAGATCGTCATAGCCGACGCCGGTGCCGCCCTCGTCGGTTTCGGCGACTGGGCCGAGCAGCTCGTCGCCGAGTCCACTGGCAAGAACGGCCGCGGGCTGCTGCCGGTCGTTGTCGGCGCGACCGGCGCGTCGCGCGTCACGACGCCAGCGACCGACGCACATCCGGTGGCTCTCGACGGCAGCCTGGACCATGGCACAGTGGTGACCGGCTCGCTCGGCGGGCAGTTCCTGGTGTGGGAGTACGCGACCGCCATCGCGAGCCGGGTGATCGGGGTCGACCCGTTCAACCAGCCGAACGTCGCCGAGAGCAAAACCAACACCTCCGCGATCCTCGACGAAGCCGGCGACGGACCGCTGCCCGAGGGCGAGCCGGTCTTCACCGAAGGCGCCATAGCGGTGTACGGCGACGCCTCGCTGCTCGGCGGGGCGCGCGACGTTCGGGGCGCACTCGACGCGCTGCTGGCCGCCGTACCGATCGGTGGTTATCTCGCGGTGCTCGCCTACCTCGACCGGTTCGCTGATGGCGAGGCCGCATCGGTGCGCGCGGCCCTCGCGGTCCGGTCAGCGCAACCGGTCACGTTCGGCTGGGGACCGCGGTTCCTCCACTCGACCGGCCAGTTCCACAAGGGCGGTCCCCTGGTCGGCGCGTTCCTGCAGGTGACGGGCGAGGTCACCGACGACGTCGACGTACCTGACCGTCCGTTCACGCTGGGGCGGCTGCAGCTGGCCCAGGCGCTTGGCGACCTGCGCGCGCTGGGCAGCCGCGACCGCCCGGTGGTGCGGATGCATCTGCTCGACCGGACGGACGGGGTGCGGGCGCTGCTCGCCGCCGCGGAGGCCACCGGGTGACGGTGCCGGCGACCGCGAGCGCTAATCCGCTACGCGATCCCCGCGACCGGAGGCTGCCGCGGATCGCCGGACCGTGCGGGCTGGTGATCTTCGGCGTCACCGGTGATCTGGCCCGCAAGAAGCTGATGCCCGCCATCTACGACCTGG
>JBKJZO010000045.1:0-3539 GCA_046715235.1 Mycobacteriales bacterium | reverse complement strand
GAGATGACGACCAGGACCTCAATGAGCGTGAAGCCCGCGTCGCGACGAGCCCGGAAGCGCTCGATCATGGTTGTTCACTCCTGTTGTCTCTATGCGCCGGCGCATATTTCCGGCTGCTAGGACAGATGTCGGCACATCGCGCGAATTGCTTAGCTCTTTTTCGTGGAAATAGTTCACGAGCTCCCACCCCATTTGCCTTGGTCCAGGGCGCCACGAGCCGGCTTTCCCGGCCGGCGGCGCCCTGGATCGTGAAGAGGCTGCCTCTCGGACCCCGACGCACGACCGCAGCACTGCTGGGGCAGTTGGATCACTTCGACAAAGCCCGCGCCGGATCTGAGCGTGGAATTCGGCTCGGGGTTTGACAAAGAGATCATCGCGGCCGAAAACCGCCTCCCGCGGCTGGCAACCCGGGTCGCCCGGCTCTCACCAAGCGTCGCTGCATAGAACAGCTAGCGCAGGACGCTCCAGCTGGTCACCTGGACGCTCGCACCAGGTGTTGAACCGCCGCCGTCGACAAAGGTGACGTCGGCGCGCAGCGCCGGAACACCAGCGACCGACGCGGTGAGCAGGACTCGCCGGTCCGTGACGGGGGGCATCCCGATGAGCGCGCCCGTGTAGCCAACTGCCGGGGCCATCCCGAGATACAACGTCCTTGCGATGATCCCGCGCTGCGTTACCGCGTTCACCTGACCGGTCGCCGACAGGTCAACAGCCGCCCGCGTTGCGAACACTGTGCCCTTGATGGCCATCCTCGAAGAGGCGCCACCAGTGGTCTTCAGCACCGCGCAGGTGGCCGGAACGGTAGGGCTGTAGGGCACGGAAACGATGCACCCTCCCTGCACCACCAGGCCATCGATCCGGTAGGCGATTGTGAGAACCATGCCGTCAACGCGGGGCGAGTAGGCGCCTCCACCGGCGGTGTCGGTCGCGCGGTACTCGACCCTGATGCCGTTGGCTCGCGCGGGGGTGCTGACCTGGCCGAGCACGTTGATGGTCGTGACACCGGCGCAGGGAACAGCGCAGGGGTTCGCGGCGTAGTTGGTCAACGTGGCATCGGCGGAGATGACCCGGGCGGTCACTGTTCCGGTCGCCGGGCCGCGATCGTGGGTGATGCGCAGGCTCGCCGACGTGATGGTCGCGTTCGCCGGGATTGTGGCCGGGAAACCGGTGACGTTGAGAACAGCGCCGCACAGGTTGCACAACGCGATGGTCGCCCTGGCGCCGTCGACGACCGCGCCATTGGCAGGCGCGGTGAAGGGCTGCGCTCCGGTGTTGGCGGCGGTGGTCGGCGCAAGCGGCGTCGTCGTGACAGCGCTCGTAGGCGTCGTCGCCGGGACGCCGTACAGCGCGATGCGCTGACCGGCAGAAAGCGGCGGGCACAACTCCAGCGTGCCGTTCGACACCGCGATCCGGCTGTCCGCGCCGAAGATGAACTGCACGCCCGCCTGCGCCAGATCACATCTGTTCGGGAACGGCGACGCCGTGAGCGTTCCCCCTACGACGGCAGCTGTCGCGTCGTTGATCCGCCATTCACGAGTGCCGGCGTTGGTGAACTGGAAGTAGTACACGCCCGGCTGGAAGTGGAACGTCTTGCCGGCGCAGGCGCCTTGCATCAGCGCATTCAGCGTCAAGGCGTCCGAGTAGCGACCCGGCGGGAACGTGATCGTCGGACCGGCAGCGCACGCAGGAACGACCCCCAGTGGCTGATTCTGCGTGACCAGCGCCGCGTATCCGGGGTTCACGCCGCCCGGCGCCGCTGTTGGGCACGCGAGCGTGGTCGCGGTCACAACGCCGGTTCCGGTCACCGTGCGGCAGGTGAGCCGGCCCGCGACGTTCAGGCGAGCGCCGGCGGGCGTCGTACGCCGCTGGTTAGTGAGCGCGTCCCCCGAGACCGACACCGACGACGTCGCGGTCTGGGTGATGCCTTCCGTTGCGTTGGTCGGCAGCGTCAGCACGGCGTGCGCCGGCTTCAGGCCACCGCCAACGCCATTGCCCGAGCCGCTGCCCACCCGGCCTGTGCACCGCACGGACACCGGGGTGTTGTTGACGGATGCCGGCATGGCGAAGCAGGCAGGTACGTCGGTGCCTTCCAGACCGAAGGTGAGGTCGGCGCGCCTGGTGTTGATGACCGTGTCCACCGCACCTTCGGCGGCGTAGATATTGCCCGCGATGGTGCGACCGGACGCGGAAGTCTTGAAGCCGGTCTGGGCAAAGCCGAGAACGATCGCGATCAGCATGCCGAAGATCGACAGGAAGATCAGTGCCATGACCAGCACCGATCCGTCGTCGTTGACCGCACGCGTACGCCGGACCCACCGGTTCATGTCATCCTCCGGCGGCCGGTGACCGAGAAGCTGAAGGTGCCGACTTCGGTCGCGTTGAGGGTCGCGGTGAGCGGCGCCGCGCAGCTGGGCGCGCAAGTCACCGACGCGGCGGTCGCGTTGTGCACGAGCACTACCGTGCTGACAAGGGCACAGCCCTCGTAGTAGCGCCGGACCAGCTGCTGCTCGGGGCCCACCGTCTGCAGTGCGTACTGGGCCTGCTTGGCAACCGTCACCGCAGCCGCATCCGTGTCGGCCCACGAAATGGCGGCAATCGGCACCGCGCCGGTGCACGCCGCCGTCGCGAGGGTGATCGTCGCAGCGCTGTGAATGTCGGAAGGGAAGAACGCGGCCGAGGTCTGCGCGCCCTGAGACCCGGCGAGGCGATCGATCGTCACGTCCGTAGTCCTGAACCCGACAGTCGTCGCACTCGCGATGACGCCGGCGAGCATCGAGACGATGACCATCGACACGAGCACCTCGATGAGCGTCACCCCCGCGTCGTCGCGCGCCCTCACGGTCGCCTCTTGACGATCTGGATGCTCTCGGCGACCCGGTTGTCGGCGGAGCGGATGCCGACCGTCACCCGCTGGATGCCACTGTCGGTTCCGCAGACCGGGTCGAAGGTCGAGGTCGCGTTGTTCCAGTAGGCGACGACGGCCGCATCCTGAGTGAAACCGCTGCCGCCGGGCAGCGTGAACGCCGCGCCTGGGTACGAGGCCGCGCAGCCGGCGTAGGCGTCGCCCTTCACCGCCTCGGCGTAGGAACGCAGGTAGGTCGTCGCACCGGCCTGCTTGCGGTTGATGTCCGAGGCCATGATCGACGTGCGCATGCCGCCGACGATCACCGTGAAGGCGACGCCCACGATCGCCACGGCGACAACCGTCTCGATCAGCGTGACACCGGCTTCGCGGTCAGCCGGCGGGCGCATCAGAGAGCGCCGCCTCGGAAGATGCCGTACATCGCGGAGATCAGCGCAACGGCGACGAAGCCGACTATCAGACCCATGATGACGATGACGACCGGCTCGACCAGCGCGGTGAAGCGCTTCACCTTGAAGTCGAGTTCGCGCTCATAGAAGCGTGAGGCGGCGACCAGCTGATGGTCGAGCGAGCCCGTGCTCTCGCCTACCCGCAGCATTTGCGTGGCGGCGGAAGGAAAGACGCCACTGGCGGCGAGCGGGCGCGAGATTCCGTGCCCCTCGAGCATCCGCTCCCG
>JBKJZO010000044.1:0-3111 GCA_046715235.1 Mycobacteriales bacterium | reverse complement strand
GGCCACGAGATCGGCCGGATCCTCGAGGTCATCGACGACCTGTCGGACCAAACCAACCTGCTGGCGCTCAACGCCGCGATCGAGGCGGCGCGCGCCGGCGAGCACGGCCGCGGCTTCGCCGTCGTCGCCTCCGAGGTGCGCAAGCTCGCCGAACGCTCGATGGTCGCCACCAAGGACATCCAGGGCATCATCGCCGAGATCCAGGCCGAGACGAACAGCACGATCATCGCGACGGAGGAGGGCGCGAAAGAGGTCAAGCAGGGCACGCATCTTGCCCGCGGGGTCGTCGAGGTTCTCGAACGCATCTCCGGCATGGTCGACGAAACGACGACCGCCGCGAAGGAGATCTCCATCGCCACTCAGCAGCAGCGGTCGGCGTCAGACCAGGTCGTCGCCGCGATGAACCAGGTTTCCGACGTCTCACGTCAGTACGCGATCGGCTCCAAGCAGGCGGCAGCCGCGGCAGCGCAGCTCAACGCGCTGGCCGCCGAGCTGCGCGGCTCGATCTCCGCGTTCAAAGTCTCCTAGCGCGGGCCTGCGATGGCCGACTGGGGTAACGACCCGGAACTGATGGCGACGTTCCGCGCCGAGGTCGAGGACCGTCTCTCGTCGCTGTCGAACGGGCTGCTGAGCCTGGAGTCGTCGCCGCAGGCGAAAAAAGTCATCGGCTCGCTGTTCCGCGACGCGCACACGGTCAAGGGTTCCGCGCGCATGCTCGGGCTCGACGGGGTCGTCGCGGTCGCGCACCACATGGAAGACCTGCTGGGCGCGCTCAAGGACGGCCGGTTCACGGTACGCCGTGACCTGATTGACCTGCTGCTCGCGTCCGGTGACGCGGTCGGCAAATCGCTGCCCGGTGCGCCGAGTCCGTGTACGCCGGAGCATCTGCTCGCGCTGGTCGAGGCCCTGCAGTCGGCGCTGAACGGTGACGACCCGGTCGCCGTACCGGTGATGGAAGTCATTGCGGCGCCGCCCACCAGTGACAGCGCTGACGACGAGCCCGACCTGCCGCGCGGGCCGGACGCTTCGGAGTCGATCCGCATCACCGCCGGCAAGGTCTACGACCTCATCGACGTCGTCGGCGAAGCCGCTCTGGGCGCGCGACGCGTCGAGGACACCACGATGGTGCTCACCGGCCTTGTCGGCGAACACGCCAAGTGGAACAAGCTGCTGCGCAAGGCAGCGGACTCGTCGGCGGCCTCGCTGCCGGAGCCGGTGCGCCTGGCGCTCGGGCGCCTGCTCTCGATCGGCGACCAGATCCAGGGTGCGACCGTGCAGATGCGCGAGCACGTCGAGACGCACACGGGACGCGTCGCGCAGGTCCGCGACGGCGCGATGGGCCTGGCGATGGTGCCGCTGCAACGCGTGCTCGCCGGCTTCCCGCGGCTGGTCCGCGAGGTCGCCGCCGCCACCGAAAAGGACGTGCGGCTCGAGATCGTCGGCGAGGACGTCGAACTCGACAAGCAGGTGCTCGACGGCATCGCCGACGCCCTCAAGCACCTCGTCACCAACGCGGTCGACCACGGCTGCGAATCCGTCGCGGAACGCATCGCCGCCGGCAAGCCCTCGCAGGCAACGGTTCGCGTGACCGCGCGCGCCGACGGCGGGCACATCATCATCGAAGTCCGCGAGGACGGCCGCGGCATCGACGAGGACGCCGTGCGTACGGCGGCGATCGAGCGAGGTCTGCTGCCCGCGGATTCGGGCGTGTCCGGCGCACCGCTGCTCAATCTGCTGTTCGAGCCCGCTTTCAGCACGCGCAAGGACGTCACCGCGACATCGGGTCGCGGCGTCGGCCTCGACGTCGTGAAGGAAGCCGTCGACGACCTCGGCGGCACCGTCGCCATCAGCACGGCGAAGGGCGAGGGCACCACGTTCACACTGTCGCTGCCGGTCACGCTTGGCGTGATGCGCTGCCTGGTCGCCCGCCTCGGCAGCGAGCGGTTCGCCATCCCGGTCAACGGCGTCGTCGAGACGCTCTCCCTCAAGACAACCGGGGTCAGCCAGCTCGCCGGCGTACCCGTCATCCGGCGGCACGGCGCGACGCTTCCGCTGCTCGATCTCGGTACGGCGCTCGACGTCGACGGCGATCGGGAGACCAACACCGCTCTGATCGTGCGCCTCGGTGACCGGCAGGTCGCCTGGGCGGTCGACCGGATGGAGGGCGAGCTCGAGCTCGTCGTGAAGGACCTTGGCTCCTACCTGCGCCGCGTGCAGGGTGTGTCCGGCGCGACGATCGCCGGTGACGGCTCGGTCATGCTGCTGCTAGACCTGCGCGACATTGCCGAGCGCACCATCGGCGGCGTCCGCCATCAGGTGGCGGCCGTGCCGACGTTGGGGGCGCGGGCCAAGACCTCGAGAGCGCGGGTACTGGTCGTCGAAGACTCAATCGGTGTGCGCGAGCTCGAACGCGTCATCCTTGAGGGCGCGGGTTACCTGGTCGAGACGGCTGTCGACGGTCTGGACGGCGCGTCCCGCCTGCGCGGCGATGCCTTCGATCTGGTCCTCAGCGACGTCGAGATGCCCGGCATGGACGGCTTCACGCTGACCCGCACCATCCGGCGCACCCGCGGATGGGAGCAGGTGCCGGTGATCCTGATGACCTCGCGGGACGACGACGCCGACAAGCGCGCGGGTCTGGAGGCCGGGGCGTCGGCGTACTTGTTCAAGCAGGAGTTCGACCAACACGAACTCATCGACACGGTACGCCGCCTGATCGGCAGATAGGCTCCCCGTCATGGCAAAGATCGTGATTGCTGACGACAGCCCCACACTGCGCCGGATCGTCTCCACCGTGCTGACGCGCGACGGCCACGAGGTCTTCATGGCCGAGGACGGCGTCGAGGCCGTGCAGGCCGTCTTCGCCAACCAGCCCGATGCGGTCGTGATGGACGTTCAGATGCCGCGGGTTTCCGGCTACGTCGCGACCCGCCTGCTCAAGGACGACTGGCAGACCGCTGAGATCCCGATCATCCTGCTGACTTCGCTTGACCAGGCCAGTGACAAGTACTGGGGCCGCAGCGCGGGGGCCGACGACTACCGCACCAAGGACTTCGAGGCGCCCCAGCACCCGGCCCCGATCGCGGGCGTGATCAAGGCCGCGGCCGCCCC
>JBKJZO010000043.1:0-15919 GCA_046715235.1 Mycobacteriales bacterium | reverse complement strand
GCGTGGGCCGCCTCCCAGGCGACTGTGGGCAGTCGCGCCGCCCGAGCCGCGGCGTCGCGCGACTGGTCGCGATCGGAGCCCGCGACGTGCACCCGCGGAGCCGCTGCCCGGCGCACGTCGCGCGGGGCCACCAGCGGCCGCGCCCAACCGCGGTCGACCAGCTGAAGCGCTTCGCAGGAGACGGCGTGGCCGCCGACAAGTGCGCCCGCACCCGACAGGTGCGCCCGCAGTACCAGCACGTCGCGCATGTGCGGGTAGGGCGCCCGCGGCTCCTTGTGCAGGTCGTCGCCGTCGTCCCAGCAGACGACCAGGCCTATGTCGTGCACCGGCGCGAACGCAGCCGAGCGGGTGCCGACGGCGCACTGGACTTGTCCCCGGCGCACTGCGAGCCAGCGTTTGTACCGCTCCGCCGGACCGAGGTCGGCGCTCAGCACGCGGTAGGCGTCGGGCCCGACAACGGACGCGAGGGCGGCGTCGATACGGGCGATATCGCGATGGTCGGGCGCGATGATCACCACGCCGCGGCCACCGGCCAGCGTCGCCGCGGCGGCTTCGGCAATCCGGGCCGGCCAGTTGTCGCCGGGCGTGACCTGCCAAACCGCACGCGGCGATGCGCCGTCGGTGAGCGCGTCGACAAAGGCGGCACCGCCGTCGTACGGCGCCCAGCCGGTAGTGCTCGGCGCCCTGACGATCGGTCGGTCGGTGTCGATGGGTGCCGTAGCCCCCTCGACCCGCGCGTGACGGGGCGGGACGGCGAGCCGCAGGACGTCAGCCAACGTGCCTGCGTAGTGGTCGGCGACCTGGCGCGCCAGCAGCGCGATCTCCGGCGCCAGCACGGACTCGGCAGACACCGACTTCGCAATCGGTGCGAGGGCGCCGATGAATTCGGACCCCTCGGCCCGCTCGGTGACGAAGCCATCGACGAGCCGGCGGGCGAAACGAACCCGCACCCGCGAGCCCACGGTCACCCGATCCGTCAGATCAACCGGGACGGCGTAGTCGAAGAGGCGGTCGAGATGAGACAGCGATACGTCGACCGCGACCCGTGCCACCGGCGCGAGCGGTGCGACGGGCGCCGGCGAGTCCCCCGCGGTGGGGGGCGCCTGCATGGCGTCCGACACGACTCAGGGCTCGAGCGTTTCCGCCAGTGCCTGCACGAGGCCGGGCACGAGATCGTCGTCGACGACCACCTCGTCGGTAGCGCCGTCCTTGCCCTGCACGCGGATGCAACTGGCCTTGTCGCCGTTGCGCAGCACCGCAACAGCGATCCGCGCGTCCCTGCGATCGGGATGCGCCGACGCCCACTCGTGCGGATCGACGTCGTCAGGCGGGTGCTCGCCGATGTCGCCGGGCAGTATCACCACCTCGTGCACGAGCGCGGCTCCGAGCACTTCGTCGGGCCAGCCGATCTGACCGAGCACCTCCGACAGCTCCTGCTCGAGCGGCGGCTGCTCGATCGGCGTGAGACTGCCCGCCGGTGCGCCGCCCAGCTGGCCGGCGAGCTGCGGCTCCTGGCTCAGCAGCTGGTCGGTGGCGACCAGCGCGTAGAGCCGGGACGGTTGATCCCAGCCCGATGTGGCGACGTGCGACTCGACTTCACGGACCAGAGCGGTGAGCTGTTCGGATGCCATGGCCGCATTCTTCCGTACGCCGCCGACACGAGCCGCGCCGGACAGGGCGTCGACGCGGCAGCAGGCAACGGGCTGGGAGGGGCGCTTGGATGCGCGGCGGGCGGCGGGCGGCGGGCGGCGGGCGGCGGGCGGCGGGGGCACATTAGCGGAGGCGCCCGGTTTCCCGGGCGCCTCCGAGTGAAGCGGTGTTGGGTTACTGGCCGGCTGCGGCGCGCAACTTCTCGGCTCGGTCGGTCTGCTCCCACGGGAAGTCGACGTCGGTGCGGCCGAAGTGCCCGTAGGCCGCGGTCTGGGCGTAGATCGGCCGGAGCAGGTCGAGATCGCGGATGATCGCGGCGGGACGCAGGTCGAACACCGTCTCGATTGCCGACTGCACCTTCTCGATGTCGACCGTCTCGGTGCCGAAGCAGTCGACGAACACACCGACCGGCTTGGCCTTGCCGATCGCGTAGGCCACCTGCACCTCGCACCGCTTGGCCAGACCGGCCGCGACGACGTTCTTGGCAACCCAGCGCATCGCGTACGCCGCCGACCGGTCGACCTTGGAGGGGTCCTTGCCGGAGAAGGCGCCGCCGCCGTGGCGGCCCATGCCGCCGTAGGTGTCGACGATGATCTTGCGACCGGTCAGGCCGGCATCGCCCATCGGGCCGCCGATCTCGAACTTGCCGGTCGGGTTGACGTAGAGGTTGTAGCCGTCGGTGTCGAGGTCGTACTCGGCGAGTACCGGCTCGACGACGTGCTCGCGGATGTCGGGGGTGAGCAGGGTCTCCAGGTCAATGTCAGCCGCGTGCTGCGTCGACACGACTACGGTCTCGAGCCGGGTCGGCCGGCCGTCGACGTACTCGACGGTGACCTGCGTCTTGCCGTCGGGGCGGAGATAGCCGATCGTGCCGTTCTTGCGGACCTCGGAGAGCTTGCGGGACAGCCGGTGCGCCAGCGCGATCGGCAGCGGCATCAGCTCAGGCGTCTCGTCGCAGGCGTAGCCGAACATCATTCCCTGGTCACCGGCGCCCTGGCGGTCGAGCTCGTCGTCGTCGCCCTCGGCCCGGTGCTCGTAGGCGTCGTCGACGCCCTGCGCGATGTCGGGCGACTGCGAGCCGAGTGAGACAGAGACGCCGCAGCTCGCGCCGTCGAAGCCCTTCTGCGACGAGTCGTAGCCGATGGCGAGGACGGTGTCGCGCACGATCGTCGGGATGTCGGCGTACGCCTCGGTGGTCACCTCGCCCGCGACGTGAACCTGACCGGTCGTGATCAGCGTCTCGACCGCGACGCGGCTCTTGGCGTCCTGCGCGAGAAGCGCATCGAGGATCGCGTCGCTGATCTGGTCAGCGATCTTGTCGGGGTGTCCCTCTGTCACGGACTCGGAGGTAAACAGGCGCCTGATCACTTTGCTCCTCTAGGGGCCGGCCGGTGCCGGCGTCGCCGGCTGAATGCTGCCGGGGTCGAACGGTCGAAGGATTGTACAAGCTGAGCGTGCTAACTCCTCTGTAGCCCAAACCGCGCTTGCACGGCGTCCCACACCACATGTGCCAGCGCATCTTTGGAGCCCAAAGGAACGTCGATGCGTTCGCCGTCGGCGGCCAGAATGACCGCCGCGTTGCTGGCGACCTCGAAACCGACCTCGTCACCGACCGTGTTGGCGACGATCAGGTCGCAGCCTTTGCGCGACAGCTTGTCGGCCGCCTTGGCCTCGACGTCATCTGTCTCGGCCGCGAACCCGACGACGACCTGACCCTGCTTTCGCGCGGCGGACAACTCGGTGAGCACGTCAGGATTGAGCGCAAGCTCGATCACCGGAGCCGCGTCGCCCTTCTTGATCTTCGACTCGGATCGGTCGACCGGCCGGAAGTCGGCGACGGCGGCCGCCATCACGACCGCGTCGGCGTCGATAGCGGCCTCGAGTACGGCGGCGCGCAGGTCGTGCGCGCTGACGACCGGCACAACCTTGACACCGACCGGATCAGGCAGCGACACGTTCGCCGAGACCAGCGTGACCTCGGCTCCGCGCGCGAATGCCGCCCGGGCCAACGCGTAGCCCTGCCGTCCCGACGATCTGTTGCCCAGGTAGCGGACGGGATCGAGGTACTCGCGGGTGCCGCCGGCCGAGACAACGACCCGACGGCCGGTGAGGTCGCCAGTCGAGCTCGGGCGTCCCGCCAGCGTCGCGAACACGAGCTCGGCGAGGGCAGCCGGCTCGGGTAGCCGGCCCGCGCCACTGTCGGCGCCGGTCAGGCGGCCGACATCCGGCGGTACGACGACCGCGCCGCGACTGCGCAGCAGCTCGACGTTGGCCTGGGTGGCAGCGTGGTCCCACATCTCGGTGTGCATCGCGGGCGCGTAGATGACCGGACAGCGCGCCGTGAGCAGTGTCGCGGTCAACAGATCGTCGGCGCGGCCGCCGGCGGCGCGTGAGAGCAGGTCTGCGGTAGCCGGCGCGACGATCACCACGTCGGCCCGCTGGCCGATGCGTACGTGCGGCACCTCGGCCACGTCGTCCCAGACCTCAGTGGTGACCGGCAGTGCGGAAAGGGCGGCGAAGGTGGCCGCGCCCACGAAGTGCAAGGCGCCGGCGGTGGGGATCACCCGGACCTGGCAGCCGGCCTCGCGCAGCAGGCGCAGCAACTCGACCGCCTTGTAGGCCGCGATGCCGCCGGCGACACCGAGAACGACGAACGGGCCGTCGGATTCCGGCGACTGCTGCTCGCTGGCCTGCGCCATCGCTACGGCAGCGGGGTGTCGACCGACTCGTAGGTCAGTTGCCCGGCGGCGATCTCACGCAGCGCGATCGAGAGGGGCTTTTCCTGCGGGCCGGCGGGAACGAGCGGTCCGACGTACTCGAGCAGCCCTTCGCCGAGCTGCGAGTAGTAGGCGTTGATCTGGCGTGCGCGCTTGGCGGCGTAGATCACCAGGCTGTACTTGGAGTCGGTGCGCTCCAGTAGCTCGTCGATCGGTGGATTTGTGATGCCTTCGGGCGTGGGCATGACACCAGACAAGGCTGGGTTTCCTCTCGGCCAGAAAAGCCCGGCAACGGGGAGAGAAACGTGCAGGTCAGCCGGGTGAATTGATCATCAAGGCTACCACGCGCGCCGCGACGCTCCCCACGTCGTCGTTGACCACCACCGCGTCGAACTCGGGTTCGGCGGCGAGCTCGTCACGCGCGATGCGCAGTCGCCGGTCGACCTCGCTTGCAGCCTCGGTCCCTCTCCCGACGAGACGGCGGACAAGTTCTTCCCACGACGGCGGCGCGAGGAAGATCAGGAACGAGTTGGGAAATGCCGCCCTGATCTGACGCGCCCCCTGCAGCTCAACCTCGACCAGAGCGTTCTCGCCACGCGCTAGGCGCTCCTCGACGGGCTTTCGCGGCGTGCCGTAGCGGTGCCCGGCGTAGACAGCATGCTCGAGGAACTCCCCCGCTTCGACCATCCGCGAGAACTCGGCGTCGTCGACGAAGTAGTACGGCGAGCCGTCGCTCTCCCCCGGCCTCGGCCGCCGAGTGGTCACCGAGATGCTCAACCAGATCTGCGGATGGTCGGCCCTGATCCGTGCGATGACCGTGCCCTTGCCGACACCTGATGGTCCTGTCAGGGCAACGAGCCGGCCACGATCTGACGGGCCGACCTCAGGCGCCTGCGTCACCCGCGGCGAACTCGCGCTCGAGCGCCTGCCGTTGTTTGCTGCCGAGACCGCGGACCCGCCGGCTCGCGGAGATCTCCAGCTTGTCCATGATCCGGGCCGCCCGCACCCGGCCCACGCCGGGCATCGCCTCGAGGACAGCAGACACTTTCATCCGTCCGATGACCTCATCGTCGTCGGCTTCGGCGAGGAACTCGCGCAACGTCGTACCGGAGTGCTTGAGCTTGTCCTTGACCTCGGCGCGACGCCGACGGGCCTGCGCCGCCTTCTCGAGGGCGGCGGCCCGTTCCTCAGGTGTCAGTGGTGGCAGAGCCACACGCGCTCCCAGTCGGTCCCGGGTCTCAAACCTCGACGGACGGTGCCCGCGTCTTCGGAAGGCGAGAACGTAGCGAGTTCTTACCCTTCCGGGCAACGCGGTACGTGCGGCGACCGCTCAGTTACGCGATTGCAACGAGACTGCGAGCGCGGATGCTGCCGCACCGGGATCGGAAGCGCCGGTGATGGGACGACCGATCACGAGCAGGTCGGCGCCGTCGGCGAGTGCTTGTTGCGGCGTCGCGGTGCGCGCCTGATCGTCGGCGCCCGAGCCGGCGGGCCGCACCCCAGGTGTTATCAGCGTGATGTGCGGACCTACCTCGGCACGCACGAGAGCGACCTCCTGCGGACTGCAGACGAGAGCCTTCGCGCCCGCCGCGACGGCCATGACCGACAGCCGGAGTACGGCGTCGCGCGCGGACCCAGCAAGGCCGATCCGTCGCAGGTCGTCATCGGACAGACTCGTGAGCACCGTCACGCCCGCGATCGCTACGTCGGGGGCAGCCTCGACGGCCGCTCGCACCATCGACGGACCTCCCGAAGCATGGACGGTCAGGTACCGCGGCTTGAGCCGCGCAACCGCACGCGCGGCGCCGGCAACGGTGGCCGGGATGTCGTGCAACTTGAGGTCGAGGAACAGGTCTATGTCCGTGCCACCGCGCACGACGTGGACGACGTCGGGCCCATGCCGGGTGAACAACTCCAGCCCCACCTTGACGCACGAGACGTGGGGCGCGACGGCAGATGCCCATTCGGCTGCCGTGTCGACATCGTGTGCGTCGAGAGCGACCGCGATCGGAGCGCGGGTCTGGCGAGCGGCGACTGTCACGAGGAGCCGCTGTCGACATCAGACGGCTCGGTGACGTCACTGTCATCGCCGCGCTCATCCTCGCCTGATACCGCGTCCTCGGGCTCGGCGGCGGCCGCGAGCCGGTGCGCCAGGCCAACGGCGGACGCGACCGTGTCGATGTCGCGGTCACCGAGCGCCTGACGAAGCTCGCGCAGCACTCGCATCGGGGCGCCGGGATCGCCGAACACCGCGGTGCCTACGGACACCGCCGAGGCGCCCGCGAGAATGAACTCAAGCGCGTCGAGACCGGACCGGATGCCGCCGACACCTATGATCGGAACCTCGGGCAGCTCCTGGTGCACCTGCCAGACGCAGCGCACCGCGACGGGCCTGATCGCGGGTCCGGAGAGCCCTCCGGTGACGCCGGCAAGGGCGGGACGCATCGTCTTGGTGTCGATGACCATGCCGAGCAATGTGTTGATCAGGGTGAGTCCGTCCGCACCGCCGACCACACACGCTCTCGCAATCGCGACGATGTCGGTGACGTCGGCAGACAGCTTCGCGAACACCGGCACCGAAGCCGACCGCTTCACCGCGCTCACCACACTCGAGGCGGCGCTTGCGTCGCAGGCGAACACCAAGCCGCGGTTCTCGACGTTCGGGCAGGAGATGTTGACCTCGATCGCCGCGACCCCCTCGCGGGCCCGCAGCTTCTGGGCCAGCTTGGCGTACTCCTCGACGCTGTGCGCCGCGATCGAGACGACGACCCGGGCACCACGATCGGCGAGCCACGGCAGGTCGCGTTCGAGGAAGGACTCGATACCGGGGCCTTGCAGCCCGATCGAGTTGAGCATGCCGCTCGGGGTCTCGGCCATCCGGGGCGTCGGCCGGCCCGCGCGCACGTCGAGCATGATCGACTTGGTGACCATCGCGCCGAGCTTGGCGATGTTGAAGAACTGGTCGAGTTCCTGACCCGAGGCAGCGCACCCGGATGCGGTGAACACTGGGTTGGCGAAGACCGCGCCCGCGAGATTGGTCGTCATATCGACGGCGGGCGCCGGCGCACTCGGACCCTTCGCCGGACGCAGGGTTACCTCGGTCATCGCGGTGCCCCCACACAGTCGGCCGGCACGGTCCCCAGCGCGTCCCACCGGATGGCATCACCCATGAAGACCGGTCCCTCGACGCACGCACGGGACATCCGGGTCAGCCCGTCGTCGCCGCGGATCGGCAGCACGCAGGTCATGCACACGCCAATACCGCACGCCATCGCTTCTTCGACCGCGAGCTGACTGGGGATGCCGTGCGCGTCGGCGATCGACGCGACCGCCTGGAGCATGCCCATCGGTCCGCAGGCGTAGACGACGTCGGCGCCGCTCTTGTCGATGATGTCGGAGAGCACGTCGGAGACCCGGCCTTGCTCACCGTGCGACCCGTCCTCGGTCGTGAAGGCGACCAGGGTGCTGATGCGCTTGGCGTCGAGCGCGCCGTACAGGCGGTCCGAGGTTGCCGCACCGAGGACGAAATTGACCTTGCACCCGCGGGCGCGCAGCGTCTCCGCGAGCGCGAACAGCGGCGCGCTGCCGTAGCCGCCGCCGACGAGGGTGCACACCGCCGGCTGCGCGGGGAGCTTGAACGGCTTGCCAAGCGGCCCCACCACGTCGATCGGGTCGTGCGGGCGAAGGCGCGAGAGCCATTCGGTGCCCCTGCCGTTGACGGCGAAGACGAACTCGACGGTGCCGCCGTAGACCCCGCGCTCCTTGACCGCATAGATGGAAAAGGCGCGGCGCAGCAGCATGCTGGTGTCGGGCCCGCCGACTCCGACGGCGACGAACTGGCCGGGCTTGGCCCCCTCGGCCACGCCTGGTGCCACGACCGTCATGCAAACGTAGGCGCCGGCCCGTTTCATCGCGAGTACCTCACCGGTGACCTGAACGGGCGACATCAGCGGGGTGCCTCCTCGGCGGTCGTCTGGTGTGTGAGGCGCAGCGCCGCATGGTAGTCCTGCAGGG
Organism: Mycobacteriales bacterium; assembly: GCA_046715235.1. Classification (GTDB taxonomy): domain Bacteria; phylum Actinomycetota; class Actinomycetes; order BP-191; family BP-191; genus JBKJZO01. The sequence continues at coordinate 7,538 of JBKJZO010000043.1, read as the reverse complement.
GCCTGACGCCGACGTCGCCGCGTATCAGCGACTCGATCCCCTGCACAGCGGCGGCCGCACCCTGAATCGTCGTGATGCACGGGACCGAACGGTCGACCGCCGCGGTGCGGAACTCGTAGCCGTCCAGCCGGGCTCCCCCCGCACCGAACGGCGTGTTGATGACCAGGTCGACCTCGCCGGCGTAGATGAGGTCGACGCAGCTTCCGGGGCCTTCGCTGAACTTCCCGACGATGGTGGCCGGCACCCCGTTGCGCCGCAGTACGGCTGCGGTGCCCTCGGTCGCGAGGACATCGAAACCGAGGTCGTGCAGCCGCTTGATCGGGAAGAGCATCGCCCGTTTGTCGCGGTTGGCGACGCTGACGAACACCTTGCCCTTGGTCGGCAGCGGGCCGTACGCCGCCGCCTGACTCTTCGCGTACGCGGTGCCGAAGACCGCGTCGATGCCCATCACCTCGCCGGTCGATTTCATCTCCGGTCCGAGTGTCGTGTCGACGCCGGGGAAGCGATGGAACGGCAGCACTGCCTCCTTGACGCTGATGTGGCAGTCGGGCGGCATCGTGCCGCCATCGCCTTCGGCGGGGAGCAGCCCCTCCGCCCGCAGCTGCGCGATCGACGCGCCGAGCATTACCCGCGCGGCTGCCTTGGCGAGCGGCACCGCGGTCGCCTTCGACACGAAGGGCACAGTGCGCGAGGCCCTCGGATTGGCCTCGAGGACATAGAGGGTCGACTCCTTCAGCGCGTACTGCACGTTGAGCAACCCGAGTACGCCGACCCCGCGGGCGATCGCCTCGGTCGACTCGCGGATGCGCGCGATCTCGGTGCGGCCGAGCGTGATGGGCGGCAGGGCGCATGCCGAGTCGCCGGAGTGGATGCCGGCCTCTTCGATGTGCTCCATGATGCCGCCGAGGTAGAGCTCGGTGCCGTCGAAGAGCGCGTCAACGTCGATCTCGACGGCGTCTTCGAGGAACCTGTCGACGAGGACTGGATGCTCCGGCGTGACCTGCGTCGCACGGTCGATGTACGACGTCAGCATCTCGTCGTCGTACACGATCTCCATGCCGCGTCCGCCGAGCACGTACGACGGGCGCACCAGAACCGGATAGCCGACGGTGTCGGCTATTTCCTTGGCGTCGGCGAACGACGTGGCCACGCCGTGTTTGGGAGCGGGCAGCCCCGCCTCGGCGAGGACGCGCCCGAAGGCACCGCGCTCCTCGGCGAGGTGGATCGCCTCGGGAGACGTGCCGACGATGGGCACGCCGGCGTCCTTGAGTTGCTGCGCGAGACGCAGCGGCGTCTGGCCGCCGAGTTGCACGATGACGCCGGCAACCTCACCTGCCTGCTGCTCGGCGTGGACGACCTCGAGCACGTCCTCGACGGTCAGTGGTTCGAAGTAGAGCCGGTCGCTCGTGTCGTAGTCGGTGGAGACCGTTTCCGGGTTGCAGTTGACCATCACGGTCTCGTAGCCCGCGTCGTGCAGCGCGAAGCTGGCGTGCACGCAGGCGTAGTCGAACTCAATGCCCTGGCCGATCCGGTTAGGACCCGAGCCGAGGATCAGCACCTTCGGGCGCGACGAGCGGCGCACCTCCGTCTCCTCGTCGTACGACGAGTAGTGGTAGGGCGTGCTGGCGTCGAACTCGGCCGCGCAGGTGTCGACGGTCTTGTAGACCGGGCGCACGCCGGCGGCCCACCGGTGGGCGCGCACGTCGGCCTCACTCACCGAGAGCACGGCAGCGATCTGGCGGTCGGAGAAGCCGGCTCGCTTGAAACGGCGGAGATCGTCGGCGCCGAGTGCTTCGAGACTGCCCAAAACAGTCAGCTCATCGCGGAGCTCGACCAAGGACAGCACCTGGTCGATGAACCAGGGATCGATGCCGCTGGCCTCGCTGACCTGAGCGACGGTCGCGCCGAGTCGCAGCGCGCGCTCGGCCGTGTAGAGGCGGCCGTCGTGCGGGCGGCGCAGAGCCTCGAGCAGGTCGTCGATCGACGGGTCCGCGCCACCGGCGAGCGAACTGTCAGGCACGGTCCAAAAACCGAGGGCGGTCTGCTCCATCGAACGCAAGGCTTTCTGCAGCGCTTCCGGGAAGCTGCGGCCGATGGACATCGCCTCGCCGACGCTCTTCATCGTCGTCGTCAGCGTCGTGTCGGCGCCCGGGAACTTCTCGAACGTGAACCGCGGCACCTTGACGACGACGTAGTCGAGGCTCGGCTCGAAACTCGCCGGCGTCTCGCGGGTGATGTCGTTGCGGATCTCGTCGAGCGTGTAACCGATCGCCAGCCGCGCCGCGATCTTCGCGATCGGGAAGCCGGTTGCCTTGGATGCCAGCGCGCTCGAGCGCGACACCCTCGGGTTCATCTCGATGACGACCATGCGGCCGGTCTCGGGGTGCACGGCGAACTGGATGTTGGAGCCCCCGGTGTCGACGCCGACCGCGCGGATCACGGCAATCGCGCAGTCACGCATGGCCTGGTACTCGCGGTCGGTCAGTGTCATCGCCGGCGCCACGGTGACCGAGTCGCCGGTGTGCACACCCATCGCGTCGATGTTCTCGATCGAGCAGATGACGACGACGTTGTCGGCCGTGTCGCGCATCAGCTCGAGTTCGTACTCCTTCCAGCCGAGGACGCTCTCCTCGATCAGGACCTCCGTCGTAGGGCTCGCCATGAGCCCGGAGCCAGCGATCCTGCGCAGGTCGGCGTCGTCGTACGCGATGCCCGATCCCTTGCCGCCCATGGTGAACGACGGGCGTACGACGACCGGATAGTTGAGCTCGGCCACCGCCGCGAAGCACTCATCGATCGTGTGACAGACGGCGCTGCTCGGGACGTCGTACCCCGCCTTGCGCACCAGGTCCTTGAACTGCTGGCGGTCCTCGCCTTTCTCGATCGCTTCGATGTTTGCGCCGATCAGCTCCACGCCGTACTGCTCGAGGACGCCCGCCTCGGCCAGCGCGACCGCGGTGTTGAGCGCCGTCTGTCCGCCGAGCGTCGCGAGCAGCGCGTCGGGCCGCTCTTGGGCGATGACCTGCGCGACGACCTGAGGGGTGATCGGTTCGATGTATGTCGCGTCGGCGAACTCGGGGTCGGTCATGATGGTCGCGGGGTTGGAGTTGACCAGAGCGACGCGCAAGCCCTCTTCGCGCAGCACCCGGCACGCCTGCGTGCCCGAGTAGTCGAACTCGCAAGCCTGCCCGATGACGATCGGACCGGAGCCGATCACCAGCACGGACCGCAGGTCGGTGCGCTTGGGCATGCGTCAGACCCGCGCGATCGTCAGCGTTGCCGGTGCCAGGCCGTGCGCAGGTGCCTCGCCGTGCGCAGGTGCCTCTGCCGGGGCATGGGCTGGTGCCTCGGTTGGCACCGGGGCATGCGCAGGCGACCCACCGGCCGCGTCGTCGCCTGCGTTGTTGAGCTTGATGGCAAGCACTGCGCACACAACGACCGTGACCAGACCGATCCCGACGGAGGTCATCACCCACGCCGGCGTCGGCGGCGTCGCTACGACCACCCCGGCGTTCGGATCGGCGCCATGACCGTGCCCGCCAGCATCGTGGTCGTCGTGGTCGTCGTGGCTGTGCGCGACTTCCGCCTCGATCCGCGAACCGTCGTCGGACCCTTGCGCCATCAGTGCTCTCCCTCTGAGATCGGACGGTTGCGTACGCCGGCTTGCCGGGCTTCGGTCCAGATCTCCCGTGCTTCGGCCGGTGCTATCAGCTCGAGCAGGAGCGCGAGCCGGGTCATGCCTTCGAGCCTGGCGGCCATCGCCTCGAGACGCGGCGAGGCGTCCGCCGGTGCTCCGTGCTCCTTCTCGGCGGCGAACTCGGCGCGCATCCGGGCCACCAGCGCGACTTCCTCACGCAGCAATTCGAGTGTCCGGCCGGCCAGCTCCTCGCGGACAGCATCCCGCGGCGGCGCACTGCCGCCGACCGGTACCTCGCCAAGTTCTCGGACATTGGCACCGATGTGCTTGCCCGCCGCTTGCGCAAGCGTCGTCGCGCGAGCCACCTGTTCGTCACTCATGTGCTCACCGCCTGCCCTGCCATCAGGTCGGCGAAGGCCTGGAAGAGCCCGGTTGCGTCATGCGGCCCAGGCGCCGACTCGGGGTGGTACTGGACCGAGAACGCTGCTACGTCGATGCATCGCAGGCCCTCGACGACACCGTCGTTCAGATCAACGTGACTGACGACCGCGGTGCCGTAGGGGCCGGCGGGCATGCCCTCGGACGGCATCGAGACAGCGAAGCCGTGGTTGTGACTCGTGATGGCGACCTGCCGGCTGACCACGTCCTGCACCGGCTGGTTGACCCCCCGATGACCGAACTGCAGCTTGTAGGTGTCGAGGCCCAATGCCCGCCCGAGCATTTGGTGGCCCAGGCAGATACCGAAAACGGGACGCCGGCCGAGTACCCCCCGCATCGCGTCGACGGCGTACTCCGTCGCGGCCGGGTCGCCCGGTCCGTTGGAGAAGAAGACGCCGTCCGGCTCGAGCGCGAGCAAGTCTTCGGCCGACGCGGTCGCGGGCAGCACGTGCACCTCGCATCCGTGCTGGCTCAGGTAACGAGGCGTCGATCGCTTCATCCCGAGGTCGAGGGCGGCGACGGTGAAGCGACGCTCGCCTACTGCTGGCACGACGTACGGCTCGGGAGTCGTGACCTCGCGCGCCAGGTCGGCGCCGGCCATGTCGGCGCTGCGCAGGACCCGCTCGACCAGCGCGTCGGCGTCGCTTTCGACGGTACTGACCGCGCAGCGCATCGCACCTCGGTCACGCAGATGCCGGGTGATCGCCCGGGTGTCGACGCCGCTGATGCCGACAATTCCCTGAGTGCGCAGCTCTTCGTCGAGCGATCGCACCGCTCGCCAGTTGGACGTCTCGCGCGCGGGGTCGCGCACGACGTATCCCGCCACCCAGATGCGGCCCGACTCCGGATCGTCGTCGTTGACCCCCGTATTGCCGATGTGCGGCGCGGTCATCACGACGACCTGGCGGTGATACGAGGGATCGGTCAGCGTCTCCTGGTAACCGGTCATGCCGGTGTTGAAGACGGCCTCGCCGAACACTTCGCCGTCGGCCCCGAACGCGTCGCCACGGAACGTCCGGCCGTCCTCGAGCACGAGCAGGGCGGCCCGCCGGTCCCGCCGGACGAACGCCGGTGCCTTGCTCATGTGAACTCCCTCGCGACGTCGGGGCTGGCGGCTTCGGCCTCGCGGATCATGCCCGAGATCACGTCAACAAGTTCGCCGTGACGACGTGGATCCTGAGCCCTGAACCCGGTCTCGAGCTCTTGTCCGCCGTGCCGCCACGTCAGCACCAGCAGCCCCTTGCCGGCGACGACCTTGCCGGCGTGCGCCCGGTCGAGCCGGGCGCCAAGGAGCTGTGGAGTCGGCACGAACAGGTCGTCGTAGCCAGGCCGCCGCACGGCTACGCCGGTCGGCAGCGCGCGCAGATAACCCGCGCTGCGTCCCCCGAGCCGGCGCGCGGTGACGCGCTCGAGCCATTGCCCGCCGACCGTCGTACCGAGGTAGACGCCGACGAGTGGTGAAACCAGGTCGGTGCCCGCGGGTTCGTCCGTCACCGGCAGCGGCGGAACGACGATGCGGCGTCCGCGCGCACGCCAACCGCGCCACATCATCAGGACGCCGAGCAGCCAGCAAGCGAGGACGCCCGATGTCAGCAGCGCGCGCGTCGCCGGCTCGGCCAGTGCGACGGTCACGCGAGCTTCCCGTCGAGGACAGTCGGGCGCCCGCGCAGGAACGTCGCAACGACGCGTGCGCTGAACGTGCGCCCGGCGTACGGCGTGTTGCGGCTGCGCGACGCCAGCTGCCCGGGGTCGACGGTCCAGGGACTGTCGGGATTGATAAGCGTCAGGTTGGCCGCCACGCCGGCTGTGAGCGCCAACCCCTGGTCGACGACACCGCCAATTTCCGCTGGCCGCACGGACATCCGGTCAGCGACGGCGTTCCAGCCCATGCGGCCGGTCTGCACCATCGTCTCGGCGACGATGGCGAGGGCGGTCTCGAGACCGAGCATCCCGAACGCCGCGCAGCCCCACTCGCTCTCCTTGTCCTCGAGTGCATGGGGCGCATGGTCGGTGGCGACGGCGTCGATGGTGCCGTCGGCCAGTCCGTCGCGCAGCGCTTCGACGTCAGCGGCCGTGCGCAGCGGCGGATTGACCTTGTAGATCGGGTCGTAGTCCTCGGCGAGCTCGTCGGTGAGGCACAGGTGATGTGGCGTGACTTCGGCGGTGACGTGCCAGCCCTTCGACTTCGCCCAGTGGATCAGCTCGACCGACCCGGCGGTCGACACGTGGCACACGTGCAGCCGGCTTCCGGTGTGCGCCGCGAGCAGGCAGTCGCGGGCGATGATCGACTCCTCGGCAGCGGCCGGCCAACCCGTGAGCCCGAGACGGGCCGAGACGACGCCCTCGTGCATCTGCGCCCCGACGGTCAGCGCCGGCTCCTGGGCATGCTGCGCGATAACGCCGTCGAACGCCTTGACGTATTCGAGTGCGCGCCTCATCAGGCCCGCGTCGCTGACGCACTTGCCGTCGTCGGAGAAGACCCGGACCCGCGCCGCACTGTCGGCCATCGCGCCGAGTTCGGCGAGTGCCGAACCCTCGAGTCCGAGAGTGACCGCGCCGACCGGATGCACGTCGCAGTAGCCGGCGTCGCGGCCGAGCCGCCAGACCTGCTCGACGACGCCCGCGGTGTCAGCCACCGGATCGGTGTTGGCCATCGCGTGCACTGCCGTGTAGCCACCGAGTGCCGCCGCCCGGGTGCCGGTGGCGACGGTCTCGGCGTCCTCGCGGCCGGGTTCGCGCAGATGCGTATGCAGGTCGACCAGGCCCGGCAGGGCGACGAGTCCCTGCGCGTCGAGTACGTCGTCGTCACCGGCGTCGAGGTCGGTGCCGATCTGCGCGATCACACCTTCGGCGATGCGGATGTCGACGCTGTGTGCGGCGCCGGCTTCGTCGAAGACGCGCGTCCGGCGTACCAGCCAGTCACTCATGCGCTGCTCCCAGTCCCCGCCGGCGGCCGAACGCGGCCTCCGATCCGCCGAGGAGCAGGTAGAGCACCGCCATCCGCACGCTGACGCCGTTGGCGACCTGGTCGACGATCGTCGACCGGACCGAGTCGGCAACCGCTGCCGCGATCTCCATACCCCGGTTCATCGGGCCCGGGTGCATCACGATCGCGTCGTCCGCGAGCATCGCCATCCGGTCGCCGTCGAGGCCATACCTGCGGCTGTACTCGCGGGCGCTCGGGAAGAATGCAGCACCCATCCGCTCCCGCTGGACCCGCAGCATCATCACCACGTCGCTCTTGGGCAGCACCGAGTCGATGTCGTAGGACACCTGCGCCGGCCAGCTGTCGATGCCAACGGGCAGCAGGGTCGGCGGCGCGACCAGGGTGACGTCGGCACCGAGAGTCTGCAGCAGCAGGACGTTCGATCGCGCGACGCGGCTGTGCAGGACGTCGCCGACGATCGTCACGCGCAGCCCTTCGAGGCGCCCCATCCGCTGCCGCATCGTGAACGCGTCGAGC
>JBKJZO010000042.1:0-6120 GCA_046715235.1 Mycobacteriales bacterium | reverse complement strand
GGCTCGAGCAGCCTACCCGCGGACATCGGACGGGCCGTCCTCAAGCGTCCGCGCAGCCCTTCACTTCGCCTTGGCTCAGTTGCCGGGCCTTCTTGGCCTTGCTCCGGGTGGGGTTTACCGAGCCGCGACGGTCACCCGCCGCGCTGGTCACCCAGCCCGCTGGTGGTCTCTTACACCACCGTTTCACCCTTACCGACGCGCCTCGCGGCGTACCGGCGGTCTGTTTTCTGTGGCACTTTCCCGCGGGTCACCCCGGGTCGGTGTTACCGATCACCCTGCCCTGTGGAGCCCGGACGTTCCTCGGCAGCTTTCGCTGACGCGACCGTCCGGCCGACTCATCCGTCAACCAAGCGTATCGCTCGACGCGAGACGAAAGACTCCGGCCCACTTCCGTGCAGTTCTTCACGCGACACGCCGTGGGATGGGGCTTGTCGCGTGAAAAGTTGCAGGGAAGTTGTGCTGGCGACCGCCTGGCCGGTTAGGTTGAGCTGATCGGGTCGGCAGGTTCGGCGGTCGGTGCACCGATGGGTTCCTGGCCCACGTGTACGCCGAGGTGCTGCGTCGAGTTCATGAGGCGTACGACGCCCGGCCCGTCGGCGTACCAGTCGATGACTGTCAACGAAGCGAGGTCGAGGTGAATGCGGAAGACGACACCAGGACCCGCATCCAGAGCGAGCCGCAGCAGTGACTTGATCGGCGAGACGTGACTGACCACAAGCACCGCACACCCAGCGTGCGCCGCAACGATGTCGGCACGTGCCTGGCACACCCGCGCGTACGTCCCCTCGAAGGATTCACCGTGCGGCGGCGCCACCTTGGGCGACGCCAGCCAGGCGTCGAGTTGGTCCGGCCAGCGCTCGCGCACTTCCGCCAGCGTGTAGCCGTCCCAGTCGCCGAAGTCGGTTTCGCGCAGGCGGTCGTCACACACGACCGGTAGGCCGAGGGCGGCTGCGGCGAGTTCGGCGGTCGCGCGGGCACGCCGCATCGGCGAGGAGTAGACCGCGGCGATCGGCGTCGCCGACATGAAGCTCACCTGCTCGGCCGCGGTCTTGGCCTGATGGAGGCCGCGCTCGGTCAACTCCGGGTCACTGGGACCGCTGAAGCGGCGTTCGATCGACATCGGAGTCTCGCCATGACGCAGCAGGACGAGCGTCGTCGGCGTACCCAGGTCGGGGCTCCAGCCAGGCAACCGGTTGGCCGGAACCTGAGTAGCTGCGGCGCCGGTTCGGCGTACCCAACTGTCTCCGCGCTCGGCCGCGTCCATCGCCTCGTTGGCCAGGCGGTCGGCGTGCGAGTTCATCGCCCGCGGGATGTGCGTGTAGCGCACGCGGGGCAGCCGCCGTACCAGCTCATCTGCCTCGGCCTTGAGGGCGGCCATGTCGGGATGCTTGACCTTCCACCGGCCGGCCATTTGCTCGACGACCAGCTTGGAGTCCATCCGCACTTCGACCGACTCCGGCGCGAGTTCGATCGCGGCAGCGAGGCCGGCGATCAGGCCGCGGTACTCAGCGACGTTGTTGGTGGCACGGCCGATGCTGTCGGCGATCTCGGCAAGGAGCTCACCCGTGCTCGCGTCGCGGACGAGTGCGCCGTACCCGGCCGTACCTGGATTACCCCGTGAGCCCCCGTCAGCCTCGACAACCAGGCGCACTACAGCTCGCTTCCGGCTGCGACCGGCATTCGGACGAGGATGCGACGGCACTCCTCGCACCGCACGATCTCGTCTTCCGGAGCCGACGTGATGCGGGTGACGTCGACCGGAGACAGTGACAAGTGGCAGCCCTCGCACCGGGTCCCGCGCAGGAGCGCAGCACCGACCCCGTCGCTGCCGGCGCGAATCTTGTCGTAAAGCACGACCAGATCGGCGGGCAGGTCGGGTAGCAGCAGCGAACGGTCCGCAGTGGCCTTGGCGCTGTCGCGGTCGATGGTCGCGAACTCCGCGTCGCGACGAGCCGCCGCGTCCGCCAGCTGCCCTGACAACTCGTCGACTTCGGCCTGCAGCGATTTCAGCAAACCCTCTGCCGTCTCGCGCGCCTCCATCTGCTCGAGCTCGAGATCCTCGAGGTCACTGCGGCGGCGATCGAGTGAGACCAACTCGTGCTGCAGGTTCTCGAGCTCACGCGGCGAGCTGACCGCGCCGGTGTCCAACCGCTGCCGGTCCTTCGAGATCCGCGTGCGCACGACATCGACGTCAGCCTCGATGCGGCGTTCCTCGCGGGCGATGTCGCTGATCTGCGTCTCGATACCCACGATCTCGTCACGGAGCTGCCCCAGTCGCTCCTCGAGGCGCGAGATCTCGGCCAGCTCGGGGAGCGTTCGACGCCGCTGGGCAGCGCGGTCGATCGAGGTGTCGAGGGACTGCAGTGCCAGCAGGCGCTGCTGTACGTCGGGCGCGGCGTTCACGTGTTGGCGGGTCTTCCTTCAGTTCGTGTGCTCTCGGCCCGCTTCTAGAACAACCCCGTCGCGGACGCGTCGGCCCCTACCGTATTGCGTCCATCGCATCACGCGAAGGCGATCGGGTCACGCGTCCCTCGGTGAAGGACGGTTCATGATCATGGTCGCGGTAATGATCATGTGCCGTCGATCACGCGAGCGGCAGCTCATGCAGACCGAAGGCTGAGCCCTGGTCGTCGCGGCAGAGCTTGAAGCGGCCGAACCTCGCAGCTGATGCCTCGTCGTCCTCGTCCCCGAGGTCGTCGACGCTCCCGCCGAGGTCGCGCACCTGCGCAGCCGCCGCCTCGATGTCGTCGACGCTGAAGAAGACGTACGGGCTGGCGGCCGGATCGCCGCCATGGATCCCTCCAGGGACGTTGCCGGTCTCGACGACCGCGCCCTGGCCCGACGGGGAATCCCCAAACCGCCAGCCGAACAGGGCGCCGTAGAACGCGCGGGCCTTGTCGGCGTCGCCGACTCCGATCTCGAAGAAGCTGAGCTCGCCTGCCACGGAATCGCTCCCTGATCGATTCGGTCTGCCCGGCCGGTCCCGACGCGGCTGACGAACCTGATCCAGGACGCTTCAGGCCGGGAAATCCGGCTTGCAGTCCCCTGGATCACGGGCAGTGGGCGCGGCAGGGTTCGAACCTGCGGCCACTCGGGTGTAAACCGAGCGCTCTTCCGCTGAGCTACACGCCCCGCGTGCGAGCGACAGTGTAGGCGAAGGGCCAACCAGCCGAGGGGAAGAGGTGACCCCTCCGAACGGGTCATAGCTAATAGTCCATACGGGCCATTTGACTCCGCTGGCTGGAGCCGATGGACAAAGCAGAACGTACGAAACCGCGCGGCCGCGGTGGCATGGGGCCACAGCAGGCTGAGTCAAACGGGGAGAGAGAGGCCGATGACGATCGCGACGTCGCGAGACGCCGGCCTCGACCTGAGCCAGCACCAGCTCGTCGCCGTCGCCACGGCCGGAGGACTCGCGAACGGTCTGACCACCGTCATTGAGAGCCTCGGGCGTGACGCCGGCTTCTCCGCCGCGCGCGTCTGGACGCGCGAGGAGGACGGGCCTTTGGGCTGCGCGGGCAGCTGGACCCCCGACCCGACTGACGCAGGGCCGACCGCCGGTCGCCTCGGCAGGCTGAAAACCTCCGGTGACTCACCCCTGGACGGGGCCTGGACGGCGAACCTCACGCGGGTGCTGACGTTCCCCGAACGCAGCGGTTTCCCAGATCTGGCACCGGACCCGCAGACCATCGGGTGGACCGCGGCCACGACGATCGTCGTTCCGATCTACGACGAGCAGGGCATGCTCGCACTCGCCGAGCTAGTCGACTCAGGCGACCAGCCGCACGACCAGGGAGCGCTGTCGGCGGCACTCTCGCACCTCGCCGAGATGACGACCGTGCTGCGCCAACTCGCCTCGACGGACGCCCTCCGCGAGTCCGAGACGTTGTTCCGCACGATCACCCAATTCGCGCCGGACGCGATCATCACGATCGACAGCAAGAGCTCGATCAGGTTTTGGAACCGGGGCGCCGAGACCGTTTTCGGCTACAACGAGGCCGACATAATCGGCCAGCCGCTCAGCAAGCTGCTGCCCGACTGGGACCGGCAGTCGCCGTACCTTCTCCGGGCCTTCGCCGTGACGTCGAACCGCCGCCGGCTCGCGTCGCAGACGGTCGAGATCGACGGCCTGAGCCCGGACGGCCGCACTCTGCAGATCGAGTTGTCACTCGCGTCGTGGCAGACCCGAGAGGGCGCCCGCACCACGCTGATCGCCCGCGACGTCAGCCAGCGCAAAGCCGTCGAGCGGCAGCTGCGCGGCAGCGAGGTGCGGTTCCGGGGGGCATTTGACAACGCGCCGATCGGCCTGATGATGGTCGACCTGCGCACCGAGCACGAAGGCGTGCTGCTCAAGGTCAACCGCGCGCTCTGCATCATGTCCGGCTTCTCGCCCGAGGAGCTCATCGGGATCGACTTCCAGCGGCTGATCCACGCCGAGGACGCCGAGACCGCGACCAACACGATCCGCCAGTTCCAGACCGGTGCTCTGAGCCGATTCCAGACCGAGCTGCGGCTGGTACGCCGTGACCAGGGCATGCGCTGGATCTCGCTCAGCGCCTCAGCGATCCTCGACGACGACGGCAGGCCCAGCTATGCCCTGGCGCACGTGCAGGACATCACCGAGCGTCGCGAGGCCGAAGCCAAGCTGACGCAGATGGCGCTGCACGACACCCTGACAGGTCTGGCGAACCGCGCGTTGCTGATGGAGCACCTTGACCAGTCCCTGAGCCGGTCCGCCCGCGACGGCACAAGCGTCGCCGTGCTGTTCATCGACCTCGACCGGTTCAAGGTCATCAACGACAGCCTCGGCCACGACGCCGGCGACGAACTGCTCGTCACGGTCGCCAACAGGATCGGCGACTGCCTGCGTACGGGCGACACAGCGGCCCGGCTAGGCGGCGACGAGTTCGTCGTCGTGTGCGAGCACCTGACCACCGACGACGAGGCACTCGCAGTTGCGAACCGCCTGGAGAAGGCCATCGGCGCGCCGACGACGATCAAGGGCGGCGAGACGTTCGTCACCGCGAGCATCGGCGTCGTCTTGGCCGCCGAAGGGGCAACAGCCGAGAGTCTTCTGCGCGACGCCGACTCCGCGATGTACAAGGCGAAGGACGGCGGCCGTGGCCGGTTCGAGCTGTTCGACGCGAGCATCGGATCCCTCGCCTCGCACCGGCTGCAGACCGAGCGCGAACTGCGCCGAGCCCTCGAGCAGCAGGAGTTCCGCGTTGCCTACCAGCCCATCGTCGACCTCGCCAACGGCCACATGGTCGGCGTCGAGGCGCTGATCCGCTGGGAGCACCCCGAGCGCGGATTCCTGTCCCCGGCCGACTTCCTCCCGATCGCCGAGGAGACCGGCCTGATCATCCCCATGGGCACGTGGGTGCTGCAGGAAGCGCTGCGGCAGCTGGGGCACTGGCACCGGACGATTCCCGCGTCGCAGGGACTGTCCGTGTCGGTCAACTTGTCGGCGGCGCAAGCGTCCTGCACCGACCTGGTCGACATCGTCGAGGACGCGCTCACGACCAGCGGCGTGGCGCCCAGCGAACTGTGCCTGGAGATCACCGAGAGTGTCCTGCTCGACGCGACAACGTCGACGACGAGCCGGCTCATCGGCGTGAAGGGTCTCGGCGTCCGGCTGGCGCTCGACGACTTCGGTACTGGCTACTCGTCGCTGACCTACCTGCGCAGGTTCCCCGTCGACGTCGTGAAGATCGATCGCACGTTCGTCAGCGGCCTGGGCACCGATGCCGCCGACAACGCGATTGTCGACTCGGTGGTAGGCCTCGCGCAGAGCCTGGGGCTCGCCGCGGTTGCCGAAGGCGTCGAGACGCAGGAACAAGTGGTGGCGCTGCAGTCGATGGGTTGCCGGTTCGCTCAGGGCTACCTGTACTCGCGGCCGTGCACTCCCGAGCAGCTCGTCCAGTTGTTCCGCGGCTCGCACCCGCTGACGCCCTCGTCAGGGGAACGCGTCATGTCGCGCAGTCGCATAGCCTGGCCGACGAGCCGGAGAATGCCCGGCCGCTGAGCTGAGGAGTGCCCGTGTCCGACCAGCCGATCGACGACGGCGTGGGCGCGCTCTCCATCAACGTCCACCCCGACGCGAGGCATGGCAGCTACGCC
>JBKJZO010000041.1:0-4497 GCA_046715235.1 Mycobacteriales bacterium | reverse complement strand
GCCCTCACCTGGCTGGCCATGCGCGGCTCGAACACACCCGAGGACGCCCTGCCGGAGCCGACAGTCACGCAAGAGCCTGTCGAGCCCATGGAGTCCGCGCCGCCAGTCGTCGGCGTACTGACTGCCGACGAACCGTGGGTGCCCGGCTGGCGCGTCGAGTCCGGCGAGGAAAGCGCAACCGTCGCGCCTTCGCTGGTCTGCGGCGCCACCGAGACGTCGGGCCCGCTGAGCGGTCCGACGCAGACGCTGTCCAACGGGTCGGCGTCCATCAGGGTCCATGCCCTGACGGACGCGCGCGATCCCAGCAACGCGTTCAAGGCCATCTACGCGCATTGCCGCGGCACCAACCCCGGCATCGCCGGCCCGACCCCGATCTGGACCGCCCCCGACGCCGACGGCAAGCGCGTGCGCTCGTCGTACGCCCTGTGGCCCGCCAAGGGCGCACCGCGGGCGATCCTTCTGGTCACCGTCATCGACGAGGGAACGAGCGGTGGCGGCCGCGTCGAGCTCAGCAATGTCGTCAATGACTTGTGGTACGCCGTCGACGGCTCGCCCCGACCCGCGCGCAGCGCCGGCGCTCCCGCGACGTCGTAGGCTCGACCTATGTGTAGAAGCATCAAGACTTTGCGTCCGCCGTACGTCGATCACGCCACCGACGAGGAGATGCGCGCCGCTGCGCTGCAGTACGTGCGCAAGGTCGCGGGGATGCGCGCCCCCGGCAAGGTCATCTCCGAGGCGTTCGACCGCGCGGGCGACGCCATCGCCGAAGCGACCCACGAACTCCTGCACGACATCCACGTGCGACCACGGCCCGTGCGCGCTCAAGACACCGCCTGATGGACGAAAACATCGCGCGGCGCGTCGTGGACATGTTGCGCGCACGCGGTGTCGACGCCCACATGGCCAAAGCCGGTGTCTTCCAGTTCGGGATCCGCGTGCCGCTCCCGCACGATCGTGAGGCGGTCTGGGACACCGACGGCACGGCGGGCCTCGAGGCGCAGGTGATGCGCAACGGGATGCTCGTCGGGTTCGTGCCACAAATCGAGGGCTCCGAGCACTTCGACGAGGAGCAGACGGTCGACGCGATCGTCCGCACCGACTACGACCACCCGGTTGCCAAACAGCGAGCCGTTGCCCCGCCGCCCGCGGCCCCGCTTCGCCAGCATGGGGGAGTCTTCCGCCGTTTCCTAGACGGCTTCCGCTACCGCTGATTGTCGACGTGACCACGGCTGACGAGACCAGAGCAGATCCGGCGCCGCGCCAGTGGCGGCGCTGGTTTCGGTGGATCGCGGCGTGGGTCGCACTCAACGTCGTGGCGTGGTCGCTCGCGCATTTACCGGATTCGTGCGACGGAGCGCCAGGTCGATCCCTGATCAGCCTTGCGGCCGTGCTCGCGAACGTCTGCTTGTCCGTGTGGCTGCTGGCCGTCCTGCCGTGGAGAAGCCATCGGGCGGCGAGCGGGGTTGCCGCGACCGTCTGCATTGTCTTTCTTGTGGCGACCATTTCGGCGTACATCTCTGTGATGACGGGCTACTGCGTCATCGAAGACTGACCGTTTTCAGCAGCGTACGCCGTCGGGAAAGGTATCGGTGTGGGCCGTGTGCGGGTCGTGTAACGGTGGTCGCTGCGCCGTAGGTGACGGCCTAGCATGGGGTGATGCCATTCACCGCCAGTCATGTCGCAGCCATTGTGCCCTTCGCGCGGAAGCCGTTCGTTACGTCGGCACTCGTCATCGGGAGCATCGCCCCGGACCTGCCGCTCTTCGCGCCGGGGTTCGTCGACTACCGAGCGACGCACTCGATCGTCGGCGCTGTAACCACTGACGCCCTCCTGGGGCTTGCGCTGTTCGCCGCCTGGCATCTGGTCTTCGCGCCGGCGTTGGTCGATGCGCTGCCGACCGCCGTCCGGCAGAAGGTACGAGCGATCGTTGCTTCCGGCGTACGGGCGCGGCCCGCGGGGTTGCCTCGTTGGCTGTGGGTCTACGTGTCACTCGTCATCGGTGCTGTGACGCACGTGGTGTGGGACGCGTTCACGCACGAAGGACGCTGGGGAGTCGATCGCGTGCCATGGCTCGCCGACACTCACGGGCCGCTCAGCGGCTCGGCGTACGCGCAGCATGCCAGCACCCTGGCAGGTGCGGCCGTGACCGCATGGTGGATTCGCCGCTGGTGCATGCGACAACGGCTCTCGCACACCGACCTTCGACTGACCCCCGCCTCTGAGTTCGCGTTTCTCACGGTGGTGCTCGCAGGTGCGGCCAACGCGCTGATTGCGCTCGTCCCGCTACTCCTGCGAGGCGAGGTGTCCGGCATCGGGACGGCAGCGTTCGTGCTCGCGACGCGTGGCGTCTCCGGTGCTGCGGTATGCGCGGTGGTACTGGCCGCGGGCTGGCATGGACGACGCCTGGTTCGCCCGCTCACCTGAGTCGTCGTCGACCGGCTGTTCACCCGTACGGCGGCTGGGTCACCTTCGCGCGCTCGCCTAGGCACGACCGATGCCTCCGCTCAGCTGCGGACCGAACCCGATCACCATCACGATGAACGCACGGCCAAGGTGCGGAACAACCGCAGGCCGCGCATCGTGCTCGACGGCGGCGGCAACGTGACACTCAGCGGCGGCGGCCGGCGCCGCATCCTCAACATGAACACCTGCGACCAAGCGCAGGTTTGGACGACGTCGCACTGCCAGAACCAAGACCACCCGCAGCTGACCGTGCAGAACCTCACGTTCGCCGACGGCAACTCGACCGGCGAGCGGATGGAGGGTGGCGGTGGCGGCGCCATCTTCGTGCGGGGCGGCCGGCTCAAGGTCATCAACTCGCGCTTCATCCGCAACCGGTGCGAGCGCAGCGGTCCCGACCTCGGCGGCGCCGCGATCCGGGTGCTGAGCCAGTACCGCAACCTGCCCGTCTACATCGTCAGCAGCACGTTCTGTGGCGCGCGCGGTCTCGGCGGCGTCTGCTCCAACGGCGGCGCGGTCAGCAGCATCGGCGTCTCGTGGGTCGTGCTCAACAGCGTGATGTCGTTCAACAGTGCGGTCGGCAGCGGCGCCAACCCGCAGAAGTCCGGTACGCGCGCGCCCTATCGCCCGTCTACCACTGATAGGAGAGGAACTTCCCGTCCAGAGTGACGACCACTCGGTCGCCGGCGGGGTCAGGGACTCGGGCCACGTCGATCCGGAAGTTGATCGCGCTCATGATGCCGTCGCCGAACTGCTCGTGGATGAGCTCCTTGATCGCCGGGCCGTAGACCTGCAGGACCTCGTAGAACCGGTAGATCGTCGGATCGACCGGTACCGCGGAGTCCAGTGCGCCTCTGGTCGGCTGCAGCTGCAATGCCAGCACGGTCTCCTCGTCGAGATCGAGAAGCGCACCGATCGTCGCCGCCTCGGCTGCGGGTATCGGGTGCTGACCCAGCAGTGCGGCCGTCGTCCAGACCTGCGGCCTACCGATCGCTTCCGCGAGCTGCGCCCACGTGAGTCCGATGCGGATCTTCGCGGCGAGCACAGCGTGCCCTGCCTGTTGTTTGGTGATCAGCGGTCTCTCCTCGGTGCGTAAGTGGAATCACGCGCACGCTAGGCACCACTCGTTTCCGGAAGCGGCCTTCGATGTTGCGCCTGCGTGAACCCAAGGTCGCAGCCGCACGAGCCGGCCCAGCCCACGACCGCGTCCTGTGACCAACGATCCTTGTTGGCGACCAGCAGCCGGCGCGCGAGCCGGACGAGTCGGGCGCGCGGGATCAGCGGCGATCCGGCGTACCGCCTCGTCCCCGTCCGGTCCGAGCGTGTCCGACGACGGTGTGCTCGTCGGTCGTCCTGATCAGGTCGACGACGGCCAGCCGGTAGCCGACCGCGGTCACCGAGTCGTTGCCGAGGATCGCGCGGATCTGCCAGTCGGGCCGGCCTGTCCACTTCTCGCCTGCGGCGTAGCGCCGCCACGTGCCGTCCATCTTGACGTGCGTGTGCGGCGTCAAGCCGGAGTCGAAGCGAGTCAGCAGGTGCTTGCCGCGCCGCGCGGACAGGTAGACGGTGTCGCCCTCAGGCACGTAGTCGCAGCCCGCGCGGCGTCGGCCGGAAACCCGCGGCCGCCAGAGCCACCGCCAGCGCACTGTCGTAGACCGACTCACCGTCGGCGCGCTCGACGGCCAGTGGCCCGAGCGAGCCATCGCGTACGGCGAGCGCGAGCGCGTCGACCGCGGGTTGCAGCAGCGACTCGTCATCGCTCCAGGACAGCAAGCTCTTGCCGCCGCGCTCGACGTAGAGCACCAGCCCGCCGTCGACGAAAACCGTTAGAGCCTCAGCCTTGCGGCCGGGCCGGTGGCCCTTGCGCCCGTCGGCCGCCTCGGGTCGGCCCGGCCACGGCAGGGCGGCTCCGTGCGGCTGCGCCGGGTCGGTCGCCGCGAGGACCAGCGCGCGCGGGCCGCGTTCGTCGACCCGGCCGGCGAACAGTCGCATGCGATCGACCGCGCCGGGCATCGCGAACTGCGCGCCGCCCAGCCC